>NZ_JBSYHW010000150.1:0-2670 GCF_056108345.1 Cyanobium sp. NIVA-CYA 375
CCGGTGAGTTCCTCAAGGATCTCCTCAACGTTCGGCTGCGCTGGGCGCACTTGACTCTCCATCTGTCATGGGCCTATCGGGCTGTCATGGGACACCCAGCACGGGCGCAGCTCCCCCCGATCAGCATGGGTGGTTTGATACGCGGCGAGGTGTGCCACAAGAGCGGCACCGATCTCCAGGCCCTGGAGCACAACCTGGTGCTGATCACCCGCAACCTCAACGATGTGCTGGACCTGCCTGTGGCGGTGGCCAACCCCTGGGATCCGCAAGCAGGCGAACGGGTGGGCCGGTGATCGGCAAGGGCGCCGGATCGTGGCCCGAGCAGGAGCCGCACCAGCAAGCCCCTGCAGGTGCAACGCTGCCATTTTGTTCGGCACCGCCAGCCGCATGGGGCTGGGATTCAGGCGCCGGGCACTCACCGCGGCGTTGTGGTGCAACGCCATGGCGGCCACCAGCAGATCGTGGAAGCGGTCGTCCTTGGGCAGACGGACGGCCTGACTGCCGCCCGCTGAAGCTGCTCCTAACCTCGATTGATCAAGGCGAGGCGGGCCGATGGCGAGCGTGCAGGAGATCCGCAAGCAGCTGCGCGACCAACGCATCGAGGCTTTGCGCAGCTCCATCGAGCCTCTGCTGGCCGGAAAGGCTGGAGCCGAGGTGTGGCTGTTCGGTTCCTTGGCCCGTGGTGACTGGGATGCGCGCTCCGATGTGGACCTGCTTGCGGTGGGGCCGGATCAGGGCACCGCGGACCAGTTGAGCGAGGCCCTGTTGGGAACCGGCCTGGCCGACGACGTGATCGGCCTCAGCCAGGGCCGCTGGCTGGAGCGTCAGCGAGGCGACGATCCCTGGTGGCGGGGCATCTGCCGCGATGCGATCCGTCTGCAGCCCACCCAGAAGCCATGACAGGCCGTCTGCACGCCTGGCTGCGTCAGGCCCACAGCGAGAAGGCGGTGTTGCTGGCGCTGGCCCTGGAGGTGGCGCGCGACGTGGTGGGCTTCGCGGATCAGCAGCTCGGGGAGCTCACGTAGACAAGACCACGGGCAGGCCAAGAACTTCATCCATCTCCTGATCCGAAAGCTCAACGATCACTTTCATGGTTTTGCCCTCCAGGAATCGGACCTTGGGGTCAGCATGGCGCCAACTGCCGCTGCTGATTGGCAGCCAGGATCAGGCCCTCCTCTCGGGGCACGTCGTGCGGCTTGGTGCTGCGGTTGCATCGCAGCCTCTCGGCCCTGGTGGGCGACGACACCGAACTGATGCGGCACTGGATCAACACAGCCAACCGCCACACGGGAGGCCTGCCGCGGGAGCAGCTGCAAGATCCGGAGCAGCTGGTGGAGCTGGTGCAATACCTCGATGCCATGCGTGGCCGGCCGTGAGCCAGCGAACCCATGGGGATTTCAAGGCTCTCGCCGAGCTGGATGGGGTGGTGTTGCGGCTGGTGGAACAACAAGGCGCTCAGGCCACCCGCCGGACTACGGACAGCCTGGATGAGCAGGCTTGGCTGGAGGACTTTCTGGAGGCCAGCAAGCCGGAGCTTCCCAGTGCAGAGGAGTGCGCGGTGCGCCATCGCCTGCTAGTTACTCCGTTTCGTTATCGGCAGCGCCACGGCTCGCGGTTTGCCACACGCTGGGAGCGAGGGTTGTTCTATGGATCCCGCAGTCGATTCGGATGTCTACTGGAGGGGGCGTACTACGAACTGGTGTTTCAAAATGGGCCCGAGCGTCCCTTTCCCCGCAGCAGCGCGATGCGGAAGGCCCTCTTCCACGTGCAGGTGCGCACCTCAAGGGGCCTGAAATTGCAGGCCAAGTTGCGTGATCCTATGGACAGCCACTTCTGCCAGGGCATGGGCCAGGAGATGCGCGAAGCTGGAATCGAGGCCTTTGAATACCACTCGGCGCGTAGCGTTGAGGATGTGATTCAGATGGGTGCCATCAGCTGCTGCGTGTTGACCAGCACACCGTTTGATCAGGTAGAGATTGTGGTGGAAGCTAACGGCAACGAAGTCGCCATCCGCTGCCTGGATGACAACACGGTGCATCATTTCCAGAGGCCGCAATTTGAAGTGAATGGAGTGCTGCCACCAGCAGCAGTTTGATGAACACGCGCAGGCTGTGGATCAGGCTGCATCGCGAGGCCGCCAGATCTGCGGTGTACGCGTCCCCTCAGTGATCAGTACAACGGACTGCAACATCCTGCTGGACCCACGCCAGCGGGAGTAAGTCGGGATCGCCGAGTGGGCACGCATCCCATTCAACTGGCTGGTTTGGACAGCGACAGAGCAACGCATGCTGTTTGCGCGATTGATCAACTTGCCAGCAGGTAGACCTTCATCACCTCATGACCTAAAGCCGAATAGACTATCAACGCTCCGGTTGCAGCGGCGGCGCGCCAGTGCCGTCCGCTGCAACCGGTTGTTAGCTGGCCAGATATTGCAACCGCTTCATCGGCGGCGCGATCCACCTGCCTTCCAGCGCATCGGGTTTCGGGACGTAGAGGCGCAAGACCACCCAGAAAGGTCCCTTCGGCGAGGGCAGCCAGTTGGCTTCCGTGTCCTTGCCGGGTGATTCGTTTTGGACATGAAGCGTCAGCCCGCCGTCATCATCCATCTTGAACTGCGACAGCATGGTCGAGTTCAACAGATAGCGATTGATCGGGTTGGCGACGAGCAGG
>NZ_JBSYHW010000151.1:0-2513 GCF_056108345.1 Cyanobium sp. NIVA-CYA 375
CTCCGGGCCCGTGAGCAGGCGAATGTCGATGGAGCAGGGCATCGGCACCTGCTCGGCTGGCCAGCCGCCCCAGTCACCTAAAAAAAGCCTTACGTCGCCGAGAGATCTAGTAAACTGTAGATCAAAATGACAGAAAAGGACTCAGGCGGCTTCAGGTGAAAGACGCCTTATGCGAGTGCAGATGAATTTGCTTACGCTCTTTGGCTGCTTTGCTAAGCGGATGATTGCGACTGTCTTTTTCGTGAATGCAATTCTCAAAGCCCCAAAGATTCAATAAGTCTTCATAGCACTCGCTTGCATAGGCAGAAGCTTCCCAAACATAATCATCTGTGTGCTACAGCAATACAGATATTGTTCTTATAGTCGTAGTGATTGACGCCAATTTTTTTGGCTAGGGAACTAGAACCAAAGTTGCACTAATGATCTGACCGTCATGGGCTTCGAGACCTTGCGACCGAAGATATATGACTCAATCTTTTTAAAATAGCTCTTCAAACACCCTGACTTTACGAAGCCTTTCTCTGAAAAAAGCGAGAGTAGTAGCATCAGGAACATCGTTCATTACGTCTAAGCCAACCAACTCTTCAAAAGAACGGCGGATCAATTCTCCGTCGACCAGCATTGCTTTTAACGCTCCTGCGCATAACCTTCGTCCAGCAGTTTGCACGGCGACAATTAGGTAGGCGGGCGCGTTGAATCTCAATTCGTGTTACCAGTGATTTAGTGTTGCCTCAATCAATTTGTTCCTTTGGCGTCGGTGTCCAGCTCTGGTGAAAGCCGGCTCCAGCGTCAGCGGCGCAGGCAGCTGCTGGAGGCAGCCCGTAGCCGCTACCAGTTGCTCAGTTACCAGGAGAAGGGTGCCCTGGTGGATGAACTGGTGGAGCTGAGCGGGTATCACCGCAAATCGGTGCTGCGGTTGCTGCGCCAGCAGCCTGCGGACCATGGGGGTCCACCGGCCCGTACTGGCGCTGATCACGAATCAGCGGCGGCGATCGGCCGGAGGCGTTATGGCCCCGAGGTGGTGCAACTTTTGGAGACCCTGTGGGAGGCCAGCGACCATCTCTGCGGCAAACGCCTGGCGGCGGTGTTGCCCACCCTTGTGGAGGCCCTCGAGCGCCATGGTCACCTGGAGATCGAACCGGTTCTCAAGAGATTGCTGCTGCAGGTGAGCCCGGCCACGATCGATCGGCTGCTGGCACCGGCTCGCTCTGCCCAGGGCGGTCAGCATCGGCGCCGCCGCTCGCGCATCGTCACCGGAGTGCGCAGGCGCACCACGGTGCGCACGTTCAATGGCTGGAAGGGCGTCGAGCCCGGCTGGTTCGAGATGGATCTGGTGGCCCACTGCGGTGGGCGCATGGAGGGCCCGTTCCTGTGGACGCTGGTGCTCACCGATGTGGCCAGTGGTTGGAGCGAATGTGTCCCGCTCCCCAGCCGCGATGGCCTGCTGGTGCGCTCAGCGCTCCAGGAGCTGCGGAAGCTGATACCGATGCCCCTGCGCGGCATCGACGTGGACAACGACACCGCATTCATGAACGAGGAACTCGAGCGCTGGTGCGCCGAGGCCCGCGTGCCAGTCGAACTCACTCGATCACGGGCCTACAAATCCAATGACCAGGCCTGGGTGGAACAGAAGAACGGCATGCTGGTGCGCCGCGTGGTGGGGCACCGCCGGCTGGAAGGAGCTCAGCAATTGGAGCGGCTCTGCCAGCTGTATGCCGCTCTGCGCCTGTTCACCAACATCTATCAACCATCGGCCAAGCGAATCCCGTTTGAGGAGACTGACCTGCGGGAGGGCCGCCGTCCCCGCCGCCGCCATGACGAACCGCTCACCCCAGCTGATCGGCTGCTGCGATGGGGAGGCATGGGCCGCAAGGGCCGCCAACGCATCGAGAAGCTGCAGCAACAATGCGACCCGGTCGCCCTGCTGGGGACGATCCGCCACAACCAAGCGGCCCTGGTGAATGGGGGGCGCGAGCCAGACCAGGAAAGAGAATCCGCCTCAACCACTTCCCAGGAGCTGGATAGCTTCTTGAACAGCCTGCGGCTGTTATGGCAGCGGAGTGAACCTGCCAAACGGGGCGGCTGGCAAACGCCCACCCGCACGTATCGGACTCGGGCAGACCCGACGCTGAGTTGCTGGCATCTAGTTCTCGAGTGGCTGCTGGCTGATCCGTTACTCACAGGCCAGCAGGCAATGCAGAGGCTGGATCGCGAACAACCCGGGCTCTATGGCGGCAGCCTGCGAACTCTGCAGCGGAGGATGACGGACTGGCGTGTTGCCAATGCCGAACAGATGGTGGGCATGCAGATGGAGGCATTCCAAGAGCAGGAAAACAACCAGCTCAACAGGAAAGAGGAACCAAAGCAAAGGTGACAATTAAACGGGTAACAAAGTTCGCGAGGCAACGCGCCCGCCTACGTAGTTGACACCGGGCACTCGAGCCACGCCGCCGGGTGGACAAGGCTCTCTACGCCGTGGTGATGGAGGCCTACACCGGCGGCATCTCCACCAG
>NZ_JBSYHW010000152.1:0-2486 GCF_056108345.1 Cyanobium sp. NIVA-CYA 375
CGGTGGCTGAGGCCTATGCCTCTGTCCAGTACCTGATGACCGACGTCAGCTTTGGCTGGTACCTTGGCGGCCGCCATGCCGCGGCTGGTGCACCACGCGTCCCAGTGCAAGGCCGTCTCGCGGCGGCGGGCGTTGTACCGGTCGATCTTGCCCAGTTGGTTCGAGGCCAGCCGGGCGACAGGCGCGGGCATGCGGCAGCCATAGTCGGCCGGCCGCTGACCCCCGACCTCTTCGGCCGACGTGGAGATCAACTCCGGCGCGCCGTGCACGACCTCCATCACCTCACCCAGAAGCCAACCCTGCGGATGTTTGTGGCTGTAGTGCTGGATGATCACCTGGCGCAGCAGGGCGTCCAGCCGTGCGGGCGCGGCGTCGGGGCTGCGGGCCTGGAACTCGGCCATGCGTGCCGCGAGCGCCGGGTCGTTGGTGACGGCCACCCCACCCTGGATCGTGCTGAAGACCTTGGTCTGCTCGCTCGAGTAGAAGGCCACGGTGGCGGCGGTGCCGACCTTGGCGCCCCGGAACTCCGCGCCGGTCGCGTGCGCGCAGTCCTCGATGATGGCCAGGCCGCGGCGGCGACCGAGCTCGAGCAGGGCCGCGTAGTCCCGACAGACCAGGCCAAAGAGGTGGTGCAGCAAGATGGCCCGCGTGCGGGGCGTGATGGCCGCCTCCACCGAGGCCAGGTCCGGGCCGTAGGTGTCGAGTTCGATGTCGCAGTAGACCGGCGTGACACCGGCGTACTTGAGCGCATTGGGCACCACCACGCAGGTGTAGCCGGGCAGCACGACCTCGTCACCCGGCCCCAGGTCGAGCGCGTGCACGCAGGCGCTCAGGGCCACCCGCCCCCCCAGGAAGGCAAACGCATGGCGCGAGCCGTTCCAGCGGGCGAACTCGCTTTCGAAGGCCCGCACGGGCGCCGGGTCGAACCAGTCGTCACGGCGGCGCAGGGCCGCCCGGGCGATCCGCACGTCGTCGGCGTCCAGCGTCATCCCGGACAGCGGCACGGGGCGGACGCGCTCGCCGGCCATGCGGCGGCGCAGGTTGTCCACCTGGCGCCGGAACGCCCGGCGAACCAGCCAAGGCTTGATCAAGCCAGGGCCCGGTGCACCGCCTCGATCACGTCGTCGACGTCGGCGGGGGTCAGCTTGGCCGAGATCGGCAGGCTGACGATCTGACGGCCCACCCGCATGGCGTGGGGGTAGTCCTCGGGCCGCCAGCCGAAGCGCTCCTGATAGACAGGGTGCTCGGGCAGCGACAGGTAGTGCACGCCGACACCGATGCCCTGGCGGGTCATGCGATCGAGGAAGGCGTCGCGGCTCACGCCGCAGCGCGCCTCGTCGACCATCACCGTGTACAGGTGGTAGCCGTGCCGGGTCTCTGGCGCGGGATCGGCCGGCAGCCCCAGGGGCAGGGCCGCGAACTCGGCCCCGTAGCGCTGCCACTGTTCGCGCCGGCGCAGCCAGTACGGCTCCACGCGCGCGAGCTGGTGGATGCCGATGGCGGCCTGCAGATCCATCATGTTGTACTTGAACCCGACCTCCACCACCTGGTAGTGCTTGAAGCCTTCGTCGCCGAAGCGCTTCCAGGCGTCCTTGCTCATCCCGTGCAAGGCCAGCACCTTGACGCGGGCCGCGTGGGCCTCGTCGTTGGTGATGACCATGCCGCCCTCGCCCGTGACGACGTTCTTGGTGGCGTAGAAGCTCAGACAACCGAAAGCGCCGAAGGTGCCGGCCTTGCGCCCGTGGTACTCGGTCTCGATGGCGTGAGCGCAGTCCTCGATCATCACCAGCCCGTGCCGGCTGGCGATCTCGCTCAACGCGTCCATCTCGCAAGGGCGGCCGGCAAAGTGCACCGGCACCATGGCCCGCGTGCGCGGCGTGAGCTTCTGCAGGACCTGGGCCGGATCGATGTTCAGCGTCACCGGGTCGATGTCGGCCAGCACCGGCGTCGCGCCGGCATGGATGATGGCGTTGACGGTGGCACAGAAGGTCATCGGCGTGGTGATGACCTCATCACCGGGCTTCAGCCCCGAGGCCAGCAGGCTCAGGTGCAGCGCGGCCGTGCAGGAGTTGACGGCAGCGGCATGCGACACGCCCTTGTAGGCCATGATGTCGCGCTCGAAACGCGCCACGCGCGGGCCGGTTCCGAGCCAGCCGCTCTTCATCGTGGCCAGGACCTCCTGGATCTCGGCGTCTTCGATGGCGGGTGCGCCGAAGGTGAGGAATCGCGACTTGTCGCGAACCGGTGGCAACGAGCGAGCATCCGACACGGGAGCATTCATGAACCGGCCCTGTGAATGAGTGAGTGATGATTTGCGAGCCAGGCTCGCCTGGGGGTGAAGGAAACCCGCAGCCTGCGAACGCAGACCCGCACGGCTTCCGGGGCTGGAGCCGGGGACTGCATTGCCGGTATCCGGCAAGGCCTCGAACGAGGCGCGGCAACTCCGACTGATCCAAGCCTGGAGTTTACGAAGGAGCCCGGCTGCA
>NZ_JBSYHW010000153.1:0-2413 GCF_056108345.1 Cyanobium sp. NIVA-CYA 375
TCCTCCAGCAATGGAAAGCGGCCTGACTAACCCACCAGCTCTCATAGGAACTGGAGCAGCAAAGGGGGTCACGTCAGGTCCTTTTCTTTCGTTCTCAATCAGTGAGAGAACCGGTGAGAGAATGGTTACGGGATCAAAAGCGTGAGGATCGCAAGGCCATTGGTGGCGACATCAAAACAGCTCAGTACGGCTGGCCGTTGGGCATGCCGTTGATCCGCAAGCTAGAGCCAGGCCTTTGGCAGGTAAGGTCGGATATTGATAAAGGCATTGCGCGTCTAATTTTCACTATTGAAGATGACACCATGATCCCCCCAGTTTCAGGAAACGTACCAGTACCACTGAGCACGCCCTCTCGTCCGAAACACCCACGGCCAAGTCCAAAGGCCTCTGCCAGACTGGTCATGGGGACGTCAGGCCATGACCGATGACATCTTTGGAGGCTTGTTCCCGAAAGGAAACGTGGTCTGGATTCCCACAGCGCTCCCTGCCCTGGCGACGACACTTCTGGAGAAATCCAGGTGCTGATCCCGATTAGGAAACTGTTCATTTTTTAGCGCGGAATCTGCCTGGCCTCCCTCCTTAGACCCATTGCAGCGGATGTATGCCAGGAAGTCCTTCCCCCTCGCGCCGCCGACGTGCGCGCCTCAGAGTGGTCAATCCACGCTCCGCAGGAATAGACATCGGTAGTCGGTTCCATGTTGTAGCGGTACCAGCAGAGCTTGACGATGACCCAGTACGAAAATTCTCAAGCTTTACTAATGATCTGAAGTCTATAGCTGAATGGTTGCTCGCCATCGACATCAAGACGGTAGCCATGGAGTCAACTGGAATCTACTGGGTTCCACTCTACGAAATACTCGTGGGGCGAGGCATCGAAGTCTTTCTGGTTAATGCTCGGCACGCAAAGAATGTCCCCGGTCGTAAGACTGATATCAGTGATTCTCAGTGGTTGCAGCAACTTCACAGCTATGGTCTTGTTCGCGCGAGCTTCCAGCCCGATCCCAGCATCGCCAAGCTGAGAGCCTACTTTCGGCAGCGTGACATTTTAGTGCGTTACCGCTCCTCGCATCAGCAGCACATGCAGAAAGCCCTCATGCAAATGAACCTACAGCTGCATCATGTTGTGAAAGACATCACTGGTTTGACTGCTCGCAGAGTCATTGATGCCATCCTTTCAGGAGAACGAAATCCAGAGAAGCTGGCTACACTGCGTGATCGCCGCTGCAAGGAGACAGAAGCAACGATCGCTGCCGCTCTCGATGGCAACTATCAAGAAGAACATCTCTTTGAACTTAAGGTTGCAGTCGAGATGTTCGATGCTTATTCAGAAAAGATTCGAGAATGCGAATTGGCCGGCCAAGTCGTCCTGAATGAGTTAGCTGGGGTCGACTATGTTGAGCCTGAAAAGCAAGCAAGCGACTGCCAAATCAGGAGCAATGGCTTCTCGTTCAATCCTCAGGCCCTGATCACATCGTTAGCAGGCCATGACCTATTAAGCCTGCCTGGTCTCGGGCCTGCAACGGTGATCACCTTGATCAGTGAGTGTGGGCTCGACATGAGCCGCTGGCCTAACGCCAAGCATTTTGTCTCCTGGCTTGGGTTGAGCCCACAGAATAAGATCTCTGGTGGCCGGGTACTTTCTTCTCGGACACGACAGGGGGCAACAAGGGCCGGCAGCGCTTTTTGGATGGCAGCAGTTCCAATCAGCAGAACCAATACTGCCTTGGGTGCATTCCAGCGGCGGCTATCTGCAAGGGTTGGCAAAGGCAAGGCATTGATAGCCACTGCTCGCAAGATTGCCATTCTTTACTATAAGATGCTGAGATATGGCATGGCTTTTCAAGAGCCGGGAGCTTCTGCTTACCAGAAGGCATCACAAGAGCGACACGTGCGTGGGCTGGAACGGCGTGCAAAAGCGCTTGGTTACCAGCTGGTCCCAACCGGATGACTGGCCGAGATCCCTGTAGGCCCTGGGTGTTTCTTAGGAAGTTGTCACCCCTTTGATCAGTACATCCGGGGGCTTGAGGACATGACCAATGCGTCGCTACAGCGAGGCCGTCTAGCCGAAGGCTGCGAAGCAGTGGGCTGATGTGAGGAGACGGATGCACCCGCCCCACAGGCAGAGCGTGGCCTGGATTTCAGAAGAGCTGGGCATTCACCTCGCCACTCTCTACAACTGGAGAAAGGCCTGGCGGTTGCAGGGAGAGGTGGTGCCCT
Organism: Cyanobium sp. NIVA-CYA 375; assembly: GCF_056108345.1. Lineage (NCBI taxonomy): Bacteria > Bacillati > Cyanobacteriota > Cyanophyceae > Synechococcales > Prochlorococcaceae > Cyanobium > Cyanobium sp. NIVA-CYA 375. Next base: position 2,218 of record NZ_JBSYHW010000153.1, read on the forward strand.
CATCCGAGAAGGAACCAGAGGGCTGGAGCGCTGCCGACAAGTTCACGGTTGTACTGGAGAGCTCTGGCATCAACGCCACCGAGCTCAGCGCCTACTGCCGCGAGCGGGGCCTGTTCCCTGAGCAGGTGAGCCGTTGGCGGCAGGCGGCCCAGGATGCCAACGCCAAGCCTGTGCTGACGATGGCCGAACAGAAGGA
>NZ_JBSYHW010000154.1:0-2311 GCF_056108345.1 Cyanobium sp. NIVA-CYA 375
GGCCGCCCCAATTCGGGGCTTGAGAGCTATGCGACCAGCCAGCCATAATCTACTTCCAAGCATTAGAGCGAAGCAAATGCGCAGTCAGCAGCACCAGCTACCGCCTCAACGTCATCAAAATGTGTATCGTTAAAGCTATCCCTTTCTAAGCGAGATATATCTTAATCTCCCCCCTGTGAGGCGGTCGGCACCGCGAACTCTTGTTCCTTTTCGACGCCGGCGACGGCTCTGGCTCCGAGTCAGCATTATTTTACGAGTACCCTCAAAACAACGCCCCCACCGATGGTTGCTTCCAGCCCAAAGAGGCGACGCCGACTGGCGCTGACGACCGCCGCCATTCTTGGGCTGCACGCGGGAGTTTCTGGCTGGTCGGTTCAGGCTGCTGCAACCAGCCTGCCCCCCGCCACAAGCAAAGCGGCCCCGATCCCGGTCATGTCTCCTTTGTTGCCGGAAGCCCTGGCCCGCGACGCTTACGTCCTTGGCCCCGGAGATCAAGTGGGTTTGACGATCCTCGATCCAGGCGCCAAGGACCTAGGCGGCACCTTCGAGATCCTCAACGACGGCAGCGCCGCGCTGGCCCTCCTAGGCAGTGTGGTGCTTGAGGGGCTCACGATCAACCAGGCCACCGCCTGGCTGGAGAGCCTTTACAAGCAGTACCTGCTGCGCCCGAGTCTCACTTTGCAGGTGGTGCGGCCCCGACCAATTCAGGTGTCGATCGTCGGGGAGGTGGAGAACCCCGGCCTCTATTCACTCACCACGGCGGAATCTTCCACCACCGGATCTGGTGGCAGCTCGATCAGCGGGCTGCCCACGGTGGTCACGGCGATCCAGAAGGCCGGTGGGCTCACCCAGATCGCCAACATTACCGATGTGCGGCTGCAGCGGGCGCTGCCTGGGGAAATGAACCTACGCAAGGAAACCCAGCTTGATCTGCTGGCCCTGCTGCAGAAGGGCGACAAACGCCAGAACCCCTTCCTGTTCGATGGCGACACCCTCGTGGTGGGCAAGGCGATAGTGCCCGACTGGGAGCTGATGGAGCTCGCGGTGGCCAACCTCTCCCCCCAGAAGATCGTGGTGAATGTGGTGGGCGAGGTGCGCGGCCCCGGCCGCACCGAACTCAAGGCCAACACGCCGCTGATGCAGGCGATTCTGGCGGCCGGTGGGCCCCTGAGGGGACGCGCCAAGAGCAGCGATGTGGAATTGATTCGGATCAACCGCAACGGCACCGCCACCCATGAATTCTTCCGGATCGATTACAATCAGCCTGTGAGCGCCCTCTCCAATCCGCCCATGCGCAATGGTGACACAATCATAGTCAATCGTAACAACCTCACCGTGTTCACTGATGGCCTCGATGCGATCGCCAGGCCGATCACGGGGCTGGCCAATATCTGGGCTCTGGTCAGGTTGATTCAAGACCAGACGAACAACTGATGGGGCCGAATCCAGGGCGAACCGATCAAGCCACGGATTGGTCCTCTTTAATAGCTAGACAGACGTTTGGTTGTGTGGCTCGTCACGTCTTGGTTGAGCAGCACTCCGAGGAAGACAGTGGTTCCGCCTGCTTGGCCACTGTTGCCTTGCACCACGGCAAGCGCCTCACCCTGGTCAACCTGCGCGACCAGCTCGACGCCGTGCCCCTGCCGGCCATCTGCCAATGGAAAGGTAACCACTGGGTGGTGCTGCATGGCTTCCAGGGCAGCAAAGTACTGATCGATGATCCCGCCGTGGGTATCCGCCAGCTCTCGCGCGACGAGTTTCTGGCGGGTTGGGGCAATGGTGTGATGTTGCTGCTCGAACCCGACGATGTCCGCCTAGCCGAGCATGAAGTGGACCAGCGGCGCGGTGGGGATGGCGGTGGCCTGGCCTGGAAGCTCATCACCTGGGCGTTGCTGCTCTGGGCGCCGGTGCTGGGCTGGGACATGGGCCAGCAGTTCTTCAGGGGGCGGCAGCAGGTGGTGAGCACGGTTCAATTGCCAGAGTTGATCCAGCCGAAACCTGCCAGTGCTGCTGCCTATCGCGCCGCCAGCGACCCGCTCTCCAGTCGCCAGACCGATCTCTTGCTGGTGAGCCCGGGCGGCCAAGTGCAGATCGCCAGCAGCATCGAACCGGTCGCTCCCGAGTTTGCCGCCAGCCAAGCAGCCAGGGCCGAAGAGATCGCTTCCCCCAACCTGCTGGCGCAACTTAAGGGAGCCGATGCCCTCGGCGGTGAAGTGAACCTGGCTAACCGCCAGGATCCACCGATGCCAGCCGCCGCGCTGGCTGAACGGATGGCCTTCCTGCGCAGTGGCGACCCGATGCGGGCGCTGCC
>NZ_JBSYHW010000155.1:0-2297 GCF_056108345.1 Cyanobium sp. NIVA-CYA 375
CGCCCAGGTGAGCCTTTACTCCGACTCACTGGGCGTGGCGATCGCTCAGACGACCTACGCCACCGACGCCAGTGGTGGGATCCAGGCCCTGCGCCAGCTGCTGGAGGCAGTCGAACTTGAGAGTGTGCTGGTGCAAGACGCGCTGCATGCGAACCGCCCTTTTTCCTCTACCTCGCCCAGCGCGGCGCCGACTTCCTGTAGACGCCAGTCTTCCGCGTAGCGGTACGCCGTCAAACACGGGCGCCGCAAAGGGTTTCGGTTGATCCGCGATCGGCTCACCTACGGCCGGCGGATCCCCTGGCGCACCACCAAGCGGGAAATCAAACGGGGCCGTGACATCACCTGGACCCTCCGGGCCATGCCGGCACCGGAGTGGGTGATGGAGCAGTGGCCGGGCAGCGCGACGATCATCGCTGTGCGCACCCATGGCAACCGCGAGGGCAAGCCGCAAGACGAGACCCGTTACTACGTCTCGAGTTTGCGCACTGGTGCCAAGGCCATGCTCAAAGCCATCCGCCAGCGTTGGTCAATCGAGAACAGCTGGCACTGGGTGCGGGATGTTCCGCTGAGGGAAGACGCCCACCGCTACCGCGAGAACAACGGCGTCCAGATCCTGGCCACGCTGCGCAGCATGGCCATCAATGCCCTGCGGCTGGAAGGAATCTGGTCAATCACCGAGGGCATCGCCGCCTTGGCACACGACATCAAGGGCCTGCTCAGGCTGCTGGGCTGGAGGCCAGCAGCGGAGAAGCCCTCAGGATGACTTCTAATAGGCCCTGCCTGGTTGCCCTTCTTGGTCTGGTGCATCTCTGGATCGCTCTTCCCCTCTTTGTTTTTGGTGGAGCTGGGCGCCGCGATCAAGGTGGCGCCAACAATCGTGCCCTGTCGCATCGACATGCCCTTCTCACTGAGATGGGCTTTGACCCTGTCAAAGATTTGCTCGCCCAGCCCATGCTTCTCCAGCAGGTGGCGGAAGGTGAGGATCGTGGTTACATCGGGGATCTGATCGCTGATCAGCTCGATGCCGGCAAAGCGGCGCATGGTGGGAACTTCGATCAGTGCCTCCTCCATCGCCGGATCGCTGAGGGAATACCACTGCTGCAGCAAATGGATCCGCAGCATCGTGGCCAGTGGATATGGAGGCCGGCCGCCTTTCTTGCTCGCTTTGGGGTAGTGCGGCTCGATCAGATCGATGAGCGCCTGCCAGGGCACCACTGCCTCCATCTCAGAGAGAAACTTCTCCCGTTTGGTCTGCTTTTTAGCGGTGGTGAGCTCGTAATCCGAGAAGCTAAGCTGCTTACCACCCATACCCCAGTCCTGGACAGCGATCACAGAGCCATTGTCCCGCAAACGGCCTCGGTTTTCCAGAGTCTCCCTAAATGAGTTTCACGGTAAAATAAACGCAAATGCTTATTTTAGCTCAAAGAGAGTCATTGTTTTCCATGTATGCCGACGCGAGCCTCGTAATCATCTCTTGTTTGAAGACTTCTTTCCACCGTTTAGCCGCAAACATGTTGTGCCGCATCTGGCAGACCGGAGGGGATTCCTAGGCCTTATCACCTGAGGCTCCGATTGTCTTTGTCGGCAGGTGCTAACTGGCGATAGCGGCAGTAAAGTAAAGTTTTCTCCAGTACCCATGAGTACAAGGGGCTCAAGGTATTACAATTAATAAGTTTTTGGAGCAATCAAGCTCTAGTCAATTTACGTATTGCATCAGCAAGCACATATGTACTTCCATCGCAATACGTTGTGCATGATTTCCGCCCGCTAAGGAGGGACGCTTGAGACCCGAGCTGATACTGCATCCAGGCTTTCCAAAGTGCGGCACGACTTCTCTTCAGAAGCTGTTCATTGTTGAAAACCACGCGCTCGCTAGGGCGCTCGGAATTGGTTTCTTGGGTGCAGATTTCAGACCAAACAATGGATATCCACCTGTCTCACAGTTGATGTATGACTATCAAGGTGCGGCAGAAGCCTTGCTGTCGAATGATTATGCTCCTGGTCGCTATATTCTGTCCAATGAAGCGATGTCAAATAGGCCTGAACTTCTAAAAGTTCTTACCGAAAAGTTTGCGATCATGCATGCTGTATTTACAGTTCGGCATCCGGTACTTCAGGGAATATCAAATTATCGCTACAGTGGGTGGCTCGAAAAAAGTTTTGCCACACTTCTCACTGATCAAGGCGCTCGTCTTTACGATGTCGACAGCAAGTATCGCAAGCCCCCCAGTTTCAGGAAAGTTGTCACCCCTCTGATCAGTACATCCGGGGGCTTGAGGACATGACTAATGCGTCGA
>NZ_JBSYHW010000156.1:0-2267 GCF_056108345.1 Cyanobium sp. NIVA-CYA 375
TCCTCCAGCAATGGAAAGCGGCCTGACTAACCCACCAGCTCTCATAGGAACTGGAGCAGCAAAGGGGGTCACGTCAGATGGCATGCGCAAGTCCGCGTCCCCTTCCTATGTTGAGGCGACACTTCGAACAAGCCCCTCGAGTGGACAGGCCACCACCAGCTCTCAGATCCGCATCCACAGACTCCATGCCTGCCACTCAGTGGCAGCGTTAGCTGCACAGGAAGGCCGAGGTCGGTATCGTTGATGTGATGGTGGCGCTTTCGGATGCCGACAATCCTCAGAAGCGGACCTTATAGGGTCTACTTCTACAGTCACGAGCCAAACGAGCCTCCCCATGTTCATGTTGATAGAGATAAGGCGTCATGCAAAGTCTGGCTTACTCCTGTTGCATTATCCTCGAGCCTTGGTTTTGGCGCCAAAGAGCTACGTGAAATCGAACGTCTGGTCAGCTTGAACAGAGCTATCCTGCTGAAGGCATGGGAGGAGTTTCATGGCTAACCCTGGTGAGCAAGTCACAAACGTTGCCTTGAAAGAGGACAGACTGATCGTCGACCTGGCTGATGGTCGATCTATATCGGTTCCGTTGGCTTGGTTCCCAAGGCTTCTACATGCAACCTCCCAGGAGCGTGACAACTGGGAGATTGCAGGGGCTGGCTACGGAATCCACTGGCCAGATGTCGATGAGGACTTAAGTGTGGAAGGCCTGCTTCGAGGTGCGCCAGCGCCCCAAGCAAAGGCTCTGGTCAGCTAACACCGCCATGCACCTGAGCCGCCGCCGTAACGCTATATTCTTCGCCGCGCAAACCTTGCGGCCAGGTGATGGCGAGCGTTAGACAGACCAAGCAGCCGGTTGCGCACTCGTATCTCATGGGATACAGTGAGACATGATTGAAATCAGGGAGACGCCTGCCTATGCCGCGTGGTTTGCTGCCCTGCGTGACCGGACTGCAAGAGCTCGTATCGACATCCGGATCAGACGGCTCTCCCTTGGTAACTCAGGAGATATCCGCCACGTAGGAGATGGCGTCTCAGAGCTGCGGATCCATTATAGCCCCGGCTATCGGATCTATCTGACAAAACAAGGAGATGCGCTCGTCATTCTGCTTGCAGGCGGCGACAAGAGTTCCCAAGACAAGGATATTCGTCTCGCCAAAGACCTTGCTCGAAATCTCTAGGAGAATCCTATGACCAAAACCACCACTACAATCTGGGACCCAGCCATACACCTTGCCACTGCTGATGATACAGCGGCATATTTGGAAGCTGCACTTCAGGATGGTGATCCTCAGCTTGTCGCAGCTGCCTTAGGCGATATGGCTAGGGCTAAAGGCATGAGCCAAGTCGCACGTGATGCTGGCCTTGGCAGGGAAAGTCTATACAAGTCATTGTCCTCTTCGGGCAATCCTGAGCTGGCAACAGTATTGAAGGTGATTTCGGCACTGGGTTTGGAATTGCATGTCACAGCTGTTGATGAGGCGAAGATGGCTGTTTAAAATCCAGATACAGAAGACGGGAGCGGGGATGGCTCATCAAGCCGCTCAGCCTCCGCCCGCCGCTGATCTTGGCGTTATGCGGGCCACTCAAAGGCAACCAAGATCCTGAAAGATGAGACCCAAATCTCACCCATGACACTTGCCTATGCGGCTTAGACAGGTTGCTATAGAATCCTCACAAAGGAAAGCCTGGCCGCAGTTCATGACTGAACAGGAAATCGAAGCCAGCCTGATCGGCAAACTGGCTGAGCTTAAATATATCTATCGAGCCGATATCAATAGCCGTGCGGCGCTAGAGAGTAATTTTCGAGAGAAGTTCGATGCGCTTAATCGGGTCAAGCTGACGGACGGCGAGTTTTCTCGGCTGCTCGACGAGATCATCACACCTGACGTCTTCACTGCCGCCAAGATCCTTCGGAATCTCAACGCTTTCATACGTGACGACGGAACGCCGCTGAACTATTCGCTGGTCAATCTCAAGGATTGGTGCAAGAACGACTTTGAAGTGATCAATCAGCTTCGTATCAATACGGAGTACAGCCATCACCGCTACGACGTGATCCTGCTGATCAATGGCGTGCCGGTGATCCAGATCGAGCTCAAGAGCCTTGGCATCAATCCACGGCGGGCCATGGAGCAGATTGTCGAGTACAAGAATGATCCCGGCAATGGCTACACCCGTACGCTGCTCTGCTTCAGGGCACCTCGAAAAATACGATCAGCCCTTGCGTTGAGGCGACAATAGCTTATAATTTGAATAGTTAATTGCATGCC
>NZ_JBSYHW010000157.1:0-2258 GCF_056108345.1 Cyanobium sp. NIVA-CYA 375
GCGCTTCGGGATAAATATAAAACAGGTTATAACAAGGGTATTTCCAAGCCTTAGGCCGTTTGTTTCTTATGTGGCCCGAAAGCCAAAATAGGTGCTGTATTGGTCTAACAAATACATGCCCTCGGAGATCAAAAAGACTGCGCTCGTTCCTCACTCTGCTTTTCGCTGCCCGACGCTGATCTTGAGCGCTATCCGTTTTCTGGAAGCCTGCAAAGAGCATTAAATTAATCCCCGCAGGAACTGTTCAGGTGCGTTTGATCTTTGGAGAGTCCGGCTAGGCAGCACGAATAACTTCCAGCTTGCCTCCGATTTTGCCCATCATTTTTAGGGTCTGTCAACCGATCGTGCTTATATTTTCTTGTCGACTGGCTTGCCCGAAAATTTGTAGCGGATTCAGCAGGTTGCCATATTTTAGTTTGAGCGTTTTGCAGCCACGGCAGCGCCCAGCCTCTATCAGCCGAGTGTGGTCGTGATGACAGGCATCTGTGCCGCTGCTCAGGCCACCGCCGCGAAGCACTCGCGGAAGGCCGCGATGGTGGCGTCGATGTCGGCGTCACTGTGGGCCAGGGAGGTGAAGCCGGCCTCGAAGGCGCTTGGGGCCAGGTAGACACCGCGCTCGAGCATGGCTCTATGCAGCTTGCCGAAACGAACCGTGTCGGCGGCCTTGGCAGCCTCGAAGTTGCGCACCGGGCCATCGCAGAGGAAGAAGCCAAACATGGCGCTGATCGAGCCACCGCAGATAGGCAGCCCGGCGCTGCGGCCAGCATCAAGGATGCCGGCGACCAACCGCTTGGTGAGCATCTCCAGCCGCTCGTAGGTGCCGGGCTGCTGGAGCAGCTGCAGGGTCTTGATGCCCGCAGTCATCGCCAGGGGATTGCCGCTGAGGGTGCCGGCTTGATACATGGGGCCGGCTGGCGCCACCATCGCCATGATGTCGGCCCTGCCGCCGTAGGCCCCCACGGGCAGGCCGCCACCGATCACCTTGCCCATGGTGGTGAGGTCGGGGGTAACACCAAATTTCGCCTGGGCGCCGCCGTAGCTGATGCGGAAACCGGTCATCACCTCGTCGAATACCAGCAGGGCGCCATTTTCCCTGGTGATCTCGCGGATGCCCTCCAGGAATCCAGGCTCCGGCGTTATGAAGCCGGCGTTGCCCACCACCGGCTCGAGGATCACACCGGCAATTTCACCGGGGTTTTCGGCGAAGAGCTGCTTGACGGCTTCCAGGTCGTTGTAAGGGGCGGTGAGGGTGCTGGCGGCGGTGCTGCGGGGCACGCCAGGCGAATCGGGCAGGCCCAGGGTGGCCACCCCGGAGCCGGCCTTCACCAAAAACATGTCGGCGTGGCCGTGGTAGCAACCCTCGAATTTGATGATCTTTTCGCGGCCGCTGAAGGCGCGCATCAGGCGCAGCACCGACATGCAAGCCTCGGTGCCGCTGTTGACAAAGCGCACCATCTCCACCGACGGCACGGCGGCGATCACCATCTCGGCGAGGGTGTTTTCCAGGGCACAGGGGGCGCCGAAGCTGGTGCCTTTATCGAGGGCTTCGTGCAGGGCGGCGATCACCTCGGGGTGGGCATGGCCGCAGATAGCTGGCCCCCAGCTGCCGATGTAGTCGATGTAGCGGTTGCCGTCTACGTCCCAGGCGTAGGAGCCCTTGACCCGGTCAAACACGATCGGCTGGCCACCGACCGACTTGAACGCTCGAACCGGCGAGCTGACGCCACCTGGCATCAGGCTCTGGGCGGCGTTGAAGAGCTCCTGGGAGCGGCTGGTGTTAAGGGCAGAACCCGAAGCCGGAGCGGAGGTGGCAGCCGAGGTCAAAGCGGAACCCGCAGAGGAACAAAACCATCAACCATCCTGACCCAAAACCGGCCCAACTGCTTCACCGATAAATTGAGCTTGTTGCTAGGGGTCTTCTGGGCATCAATTGGCCAGAGCTGGAGCGGCAATTACGCCAGTTCCTGCCACCCCGCGCCGTGGTGTCGGCGCGCCAGGAATTGCTTTCCTACGACTGTGACGGCCTCACCCTCAGCCGGCACCAACCGCCCCTGGTGGTGCTGCCTGAGACGACGGCCCAGGTGGCGGCAGCCGTGAAGCTCTGCCATCAAAAAGGCGTGCCGTTTGTGGCCCGGGGCAGCGGCACCGGCCTCTCCGGCGGCGCCGTAGCCGAGATCGAGTCCCTGGTGATCGCCACCAGCCGCATGCGCCAGGTGCTGGCCATAGACCTGGAAAACCAGCGCATCACAGTGCAGCCC
>NZ_JBSYHW010000158.1:0-2233 GCF_056108345.1 Cyanobium sp. NIVA-CYA 375
GCCATGCGCTGGGCGGCGTCAAAGGCGGCGATGCCGCTGAACACCTGCAGGGTGTCCGCCTGCACCGCCAGTGCGGAAGCGGAGACGGAACTGGAGGGCGCATCGGCGCCGCTCACAAGGGTGGGGTTGCTCATTAGAAGAGGTCAATGGAATCCAGATGAATTTCTTCGCTTTCGGGAAGGCTAAAACTGCTGGGCGCAGGACGGAAGGCCTGGCGGCCGTGGCTGGGCCAGCTGCCACTGGCCTGGCAGGCGGCGATCCGCTGGAAGGCCTCCTCCCGTCGCTGCAGCCCCGTCTGCAGGTCCTGCCCATCGAAGATCAGCAGGCTGCAGTCGATCGCCGCGGCCGGATCGCTCGGCCACTCGAAGGCGATCACCCCGGTTTCGACCGGTTCGGTGCCGCAACGGTCCTGCTGGCCCAGGGCCAGATGGGCGATCTGCAGGTCGTAGGCCAGATCCTTTGCCTGCCAGTAGAAGCGGCGCGGCACGGCGCTGCGCGTCTTCTTGAGATCGAACAGGCGGCCGTCGCTGGTCACCACATCCGGCAGGCAGCGGCAGGGCCGGCCCGCTTCGTCTTGCCAGAAGTGGGGCTGCTGGCTGGCCGCCGGGTCCAGGGCCGCCAGCACCTCCCCCACCACTGGGTCTGCATGCAGGGCATCGCGGATGCGCAGGGCCTGCTCCACCATCTCGTGGCTCACCGGCGTCAGTCCGGCTGCCTCGGCCTCGGCGCAGTTGGCGGCACCGGCCTTGGTGTTGCGGGCAATCGATTTGAACGCCGCAAAGCGCTCCTCGATGCGGAACGGTGGGGTGAGTAGGGCATCGACCAGATCCCCCTTGACCATGTCTGGTGAGGGTACGAACGGCGCCGCTTCTGGCCCAAAGCGCTGCCACCAGGCCCGCATCGTGCCGGTGACCGCCGCCTTAAGGGCAGTGGGAGACCAGGCGGGATGGCGGTGGTAGTCAGTTAGCGAGAGGTTGCTCATGGGCTCTCCTCCTGGCCGTGGCCGAGAACGAGCCGCCTTGCCTCCAGCAGTGACGGGCACAGGCCTGAGTCAATACCGCCGCCGCGGCAGTGCAGCAGGGTGGCCACGTAGCCGCCGCAAGCGCTCTGGCGGAAACTGATGGCGATGCCGTGGCCGGCGAGGGCCGCGAGGGATTCAGCTGTGATGGCCGGCCAGTGCTGCTGCCAGGCGGCAAGGGCAGCAGAGAAAGCGGCCTGAATCAAGGTGTAGTGCTCCAGCTCGGAGCGAAGAGGATCCTGGGGGGCCAGGCCATCAGGGGACCTGGAATCGGTATCAGGAGAGCCGCGTTCGGCGCAATTCACAAGTCCTAGCAGGTTGACGCCAAAGCTACCCCTATTGCCACACTTTCGGGAACGCTAAAAGCAAGTATTCCGCCTGCGCATAATTACTGCTTTGTAGTGCTTGTCACGGCAGCAGCCTGGGTCCGCGTGCTGCCGCCTAGTTCAGGAGGCGCCGCTCTCCACCTCGGAGTCGAGCAGCTCCGGTGCCGCCTCTCGCACCCAGTCAGCGAGGGCCTGGCGGGCAATAGGCACGATGGCTGGTGCCAGCCGCTCGCCTGCGAACAGGGCGTTCTCGATCGCCTCTACCTGCTCCATCGGCAGATCACCGGCCTTGCGCAGCACCTGCATCGCTGCCGATACCGGGCGTGCGCCGACATGCTCCACAGCCCGCTCAAACAGGCTGCGCAGCTGCTTGGTCTCGATCTCCGCGTCGATCTCTTCTTGACGGGGCCAAAGCCCAGCCGGTCCCTCCAGTTTGCCGATGTAGCAGGCGAACCAGTCCTCAGCGCCCCAAAGGCGGCCGTCGGGGTGGCGGACAGGTTGGGCCCGTTGCACCCGATCGCGCAGGGTCCGGTCTTTGATCGGGCCCCGGTCCTCTAGGGCCAGGCACTCGTTGAGCACCCCTAGCTGGATGAAGGTGCTGGGCTGGGGCTGGTGGACCTTGCCGTTCTCCAGGTTCCCCCACTGGCCGCCGGCTACCCGCAAGGACCAGGGGATTAGGGCAGGACAAGCCTTGGCCCAGTCCTGGGCAGTGGTCACCGACCAGTCGTTGCTGCGCCGCCAGTTGCGCAGAAACTTGCCGAACTGCACCCGGGCGGCATCGAGCTTGTGCTGAAGGCTCTGCACGGGGTTGGTCGCCGAGAGGGTCGGACTGGTGGTGGGCCTGCAAAGCAATGGCAAGGTGAGTCAGGAGCAGGCCTACGCCGAGATC
>NZ_JBSYHW010000159.1:0-2214 GCF_056108345.1 Cyanobium sp. NIVA-CYA 375
TGCGCAAAGCCCGCGCCCAGCTGTCGCGCTTCTCGGAGATCAACCCGGACGAGTACGCCCGCCTGCAGGACGCTGTGTTTGTGAGCCAGAGCTGCCCCCACTGCGCTGCCTTCAGGGCCTACGTGCCGGAGTTGCAGCGGCGCCGCCCGGATCTGCGCATCACCCTGATCTCGGTGGATACCGATCCCGCCGCCCAGAGGGATCTGGTGGCGATCAGCCGCCAGGCCAAGATCTGGCCTCCAGGGGTGCCCACCTTCGCCGTTGGGGACAGGGTGCTGGTGGGGTTTGGCGAACCCACCAGCAGCGGGCCTGAACTGCTGGCCTTTCTCGATGGGAGTGCCGCCGCCGGGCCCGCAGGACGCACAGAGGTTGAGGCAGGTCCCCTGGGCCGCTTGAGTGTGCGGCGGCTGGGCCTTCCCCTGTTCACCCTGGCTCTGGGGCTTCTGGATGGCTTCAACCCCTGCGCGATGTGGGTGCTGTTGTTTCTGTTGTCGCTGCTGGTTCATTTGCGCAGTCGCCGCCGCATGGCTCTGGTGGCCGGCACCTTCGTGCTGGTAAGCGGAGGTGTCTACTTCCTGTTTCTGGCAGCTTGGCTGAATGTGTTTTTAGCCGTTGGCTTCGCCACACCGATCCGGGTCTCGCTGGCGCTGCTGGCGTTGCTGATTGGGGCAATCAACCTGCGCGACAGCACTACAAAAGAAGCCAATTACCACATCTCGATACCGGCTCGCGCCAAACCTGGGATCTATAGCCGCATTCGCGCCGTGCTCCAGAGCCGCTCAATCACTGGCTCATTGTTTGGGGTGGCGGCCCTGGCGGTGGTGGTCAATCTGGTGGAGCTGCTCTGCACCGCTGGCCTGCCGGCCATTTTCACCGCCGTTCTCGCTCAGCAAGATCTTCCTCCCCTTGTGCATTACGGCTACTTGGGCCTCTACATCCTTGGCTACATCGCTGATGACACGCTCATGGTGATTGTGGCGGTCAGCGCTCTCAGCAGCCGCAAGCTCAGTGAGAAAGGCGGCCGCCTTCTCAAGCAGGTCAGCGGCGTGGTGATGCTTGGGCTGGGCTTGGTGCTCTTGGTTCATCCATCCTGGCTTTTTTCCTGAGCAACAAGTGGGCGAAGGAGGCGCTTGAAGTGTTGTAGCCCGGAGCGAATCAGTCGTCAGCCGAGGGATTGTTGAGCGCCTCCAGTATCACTTTCACGCTCTGCCCCACTCCAAGACTCTGGGCAAGCGCTTTGGGCTTTGGTGTAGGCAGGCGACCGATCGAAGTCTTTCAGTCACAACACAGCACCTAACTTGCGGGGATCTGGAACGTAATGGCAGGCCTCGCTCCATGGCCCAAGGCAGCAGCAAGGCGGGAGGTTGCGGCTGCGGCGCTGACCAAGCGGCATCGCTGCAGCGCCGCACTATCTGGGTGGTGCTGCTGATCAACGCCACTTCAGCGGCCTGTAGTCAGCGTGCTTCTGGAACCTGGCAGGGTGGCGTGTCGTCCATGTTGGGCGCCTCCTTGGTTGATGAACACAGCATCGCTGCGCTAGCTGCTCAGCACAATCAGCTTTTAAACGCATTGCTTCTGGCTGCAGATCGGAGCAAGGTGGGATTGCTTTGTGGCCTGCAGCAGCTCAGGCACTGCGCAGTGGTGGCGGCGTCCACTGCGGCGTGCAGACCTGCCAGCCGGATCTGCGCTTCTGGGCCCAGAGCTTGATCGCCTCATCTCGCATCAGCTCCCTGCGATGTTTGAGCAGCGGTGGCTCCCCGCTGGGCATCACCTCTCCCAAAAGTCATCTCCAGGCTCTGGCTCCAGCGGTCGTAGCGGCAGGGCTGGAAATGGAGCAACTGACGGCCATCGCTTAGCCAGCTCTCCTGGGGGGAGAGCGGTGGCCGCTACCGGTGACAGAGCTGGAGTGCATGGGCGGTTCAGGCCACCTCCGGCGCCCAGCCCTGCTGACTCACCATTTCTTCGGTCCAGCCCTGGCAGCACCACCTCATCGAGGTAGGGCCACTCCTCGATAGGGGTATCAAGCCGGGCAGCCAGGGCCGCAGGCCGGGGAGAAGGGATACCCATGAACAACCTCTGATGCGCATACCCGTACTAGCGCGGTTCCATTGGTCGGTTCGCCTTGGCGCTTGGGGGTGACCAGGGGCTGGTTGAGCTGCCGGCTCAGGCCAGGCGATCTTCTGAGAGCTGGCGGAAGGCATCGTTCAGCAACAC
>NZ_JBSYHW010000160.1:0-2209 GCF_056108345.1 Cyanobium sp. NIVA-CYA 375
TGAGGGCCGGCAGCCGCCGCTCCACCTGCAGAAACACCAGCCAGGCCAAGCCTGCCGTGACGCCGCCGGTCCAGTCTTTGCGCAGCAGCTCCACGATCGAAACCGTGCTGGCGCCGATGCGCAGGCCCCGCAGCAGGAAGCGACCCAACTGCTCTATTCGGAAAGAACCTCCCGCAGTCATCCAGGCACCAGTAGGGACCGAATCAGCTGCTCGAGGCCCTCGATCCGCCGCAAGCAGCGCTGCTCCATCAGGTCCATCCGCTGCAGCAGCCGTTGCTCGAGTTGCGCGGCCTGGAGCCCCGCTCCACTGGCACCACGCTTGCCGGCCTTCACAGGCCAGGAGCCGGTGCGAAAGGTCTGCTCCAGCTCAGCCCAGGTGGGCTTCTTGGGGGCAGGGCCCAGGCGCTCTTCTGCCCAGGCCTGGGCAGCGGCCACCCGCCGGAATCGCGCTTTCAGGGCGGCAAGAGAGCACGCCTCTGGGGCAAGCAGGGCCTGGGGTGCGAGCTCGGCGGTGGGTGGCTGGTTAATGCCAGCAGCAGCGGCCGCAGGGCCGGTCAGGTCCTCCACCATCTGACGCACGCTGGCGTTTTGCTCGCCCAGGGTGCGGAACAGCTCGGCGTCGCTTTTGGACAGCCGGGCCATCAGCTCGGCAAAGCGCTCGCTCAGTTCAGCCATTGCTGGAGGCTCCTCCGCGCAGCAGCGCGCGCATCTTGGCGATCAGTTCCGTGATGCGCAGGATGCTCCAGAAGCCTGCCTGCTCCTTGGCCTCATCAAGGTCGCTAAGCAAACGATCCAAGGCCTCTTGCTTGCCTTCAAATAGCTCAAGCTCCCGATGCAGCTCCTGCGCCATGGAAAGCGCCTCGGCTTTTTCCTTACCGATGGCTACCAATCGCCCCTCGTAACCATGGAGGGTGGCCAGGAAGCGATCACGGGCCTCACGCAGCTCGCGCGAGCGGCGCTGCAGCTGGCCGCGGGCGCGGGCCAGCGAGGCATGGCTGTTGCGCATCGCGCTGTAGGTGTGCGCGATCTGCTCCGGAGAAAGGCCACTGAGATCGCGAGGAAAATCGCTGGTGGCACGGATTCCCTTGCACTCCGGCGCAGCAGCAACCAGGGCCGAGTCAGAGCTCGCCGGGAGATCATCCAAAACCTCTGGCGGATTCATGGCTGCTGGGTCGGGGACCCCAGCAAAAGCCACGGGAGGGTCACAAAGCAACGCCAAAACAGCTATTCATGCGAGTTCCGCATAGTTGGCTCCTCAAGTAGTGGCGTTGGCAAGGCGCCGGACTGATGCTGTGGGCAGTGGCGGAAACGCCAACGCAACGTTGCTTGTCGATGGCCCAGCAGAACAACGGATGCGCCACCGGCTGCGGCACCTTGCTGGGCCTGGCGGCCCTGGGCTTTGTGCTCGCCTACTGGCAGGTCTTTCTGATCGCGGGGCTCTTGATCCTGGCCATCGTTGCCGTGGTCTATGCACTGCTGCAGCAGAACCACCGGCAACTCCAGGCTTTGGTGAACGATGCGGATCGGCGCATCCGCGAGGCCCCCTGTCAGGTCAAGGAGAGCTTTGGCGTAATCCAGTCGCTCAAGTTGGCCGGCGACCTGCAGGCCCTGCGGGTTGAGGTGCGCTGCTGCACGCTCACCGCCAACGGCAAGTCATTGGGCAGCGATGAGGTGTGTATCAGCCTCAGCCCACCGGCCGAGCGTCTGCAACTCCGCTCTGCAGCGGTGTAGGCAACTGGCTGCGCGGCGGTGGCATCGCCCAGCTCGAGGATCTTTCCGTGGAGTACAAGGCCGTCAAGGCGGCGATGGAGTGCCTGCGGGAGCGGTCGTGGACCAACAAGGCCCTGGGCAAGATCGATGGGCTGCGCACCTCGCTGATCGACACCCTGGCCAAGGCCAAGGGCAATGAGCTACTGGAAGGAGCCATCCCCCAGCTACAGCAGGGCTTGGAAGCCTTTAATGGGGAGCGGGAGAAGCTGCAGCAGGCCAACCGCAACGCCGGCGAGATGCTGCGCAAGCTGCACGACTTCCTCAGCGTGCCGGAAGGGATCCGGCCAATCCTCAACTTCGATTTTGATCAGCTGTTCAATCCCCAGCGCTTCTCGGCCCTGGAGCAGTCGTTTTCCGAGGTGGTGTTGCTGAACGATGCCTTCCGCCAGCTCTCAGAAGATCGCCTGGCCTGAGCCGGCAGCTCAACCAGCCCCTGGTC
>NZ_JBSYHW010000161.1:0-2206 GCF_056108345.1 Cyanobium sp. NIVA-CYA 375
CCGACCTCGTCAACGACCTGATCGCCCTGATTCCGGAGGATGGCAGCCGAATCACGAACGACGAGATCCGCATAGCCCTGGAGCGGGAGGCTGGAGAGCCCATCGGCGATGAGGAGCTGAAGGAGCTCAAAAACCAGGTGGTGGCCCTGGGCGCCGCGGAGGGGGTGAAAGGCCCCGGCGGAGGCTTGAGAGCGCCTGGAATCGACCCGCCTCCACGAGCTGTCGCTCCAGCAGCCGGCACCCGCACCCGCCGCAGCGCCAACGGGAATGGAGCCGCCGCCCCCCAAGCCGCCATCGCCCCCGGCACCACGGCGGCCTCGGTGCTCACCGGTGAGCTGCGCAACCAGATCGACCGCATCTGGGATGCCTTCTGGAGCGGCGGCATCGCCAACCCGCTGGAGGTGCTGGAGCAGCTCACCTACCTGCTGTTCATCCGGCGGCTGGATGAACTGGAAACCCTGGAGGAGCGGCGCAGCCAGCGTTCCGGGCAGCCGATGCGCCGCCGCATCTTCCCGGAGGGGGCTGATGAGCAGGGGCGCCCCTGGAGTGAGCTGCGCTGGAGCCGTTTCAAGGAGCTGGGAGATCCCGCCTCGATGTACCGCGTGGTGGGCGAGCGGGTGTTCCCGTTCCTGCGCGAGCTCGGCGGTGAGGAGTCGGCCTACGCCACCCACATGCGCGATGCGCGCTTCACAATCCCCACGGCGGGGCTGCTCACCAAGGTGGTGGAGCTGCTCGACGCGGTGCCGATGGAGGACCGCGACACCAAGGGCGATATCTACGAATACATGCTCGGCAAACTGGCTACCGCCGGCACTAACGGCCAGTTCCGCACGCCGCGCCACATCATCGAGCTGATGGTGGCGATGACCGAGCCCACCCCACGGGATGTGATGGTGGATCCGGCCTGCGGCACCTGCGGTTTCCCGGTGGCGGTGGGCGAATACCTGCGGGAACACCACCCGGAAATTCTCAGCGATCCGGAGTTGCGCGAGCACTTCAACCATGGCCTGTTCCATGGCTTTGATTTCGACAACACGATGCTGCGCATCGGCGCGATGAACATGCTCCTGCACGGGGTGGAGAACCCTGATGTGAGCTACCGCGATTCGCTCTCGGAAGACAGCGCCAGCGAGGAAAACAAGTACACCTTGGTCCTGGCCAATCCGCCCTTCGCGGGGTCATTGGATTACGAGAGCACCAGCGGAAAGCTGCAGCGGGTGGTGAAGACGAAGAAAACCGAGCTGCTGTTCATGGCCCTTTTCCTACAGCTGCTCAAACCCGGAGGCCGGGCTGCGGTGATCGTTCCCGATGGGGTGCTGTTTGGCTCCAGCAAGGCCCACAAGGAACTGCGCCGCACCCTGGTGGAAGACCATTTCCTCGAAGGCGTGGTGTCACTGCCAAGCGGCGTGTTTCGCCCTTATGCCGGTGTGAGCACAGCGATCCTGTTCTTCACCAAGACCGGCCGGGGCGGCACCGATCAGGTGTGGTTCTACGACATGACGGCCGACGGCTGGAGCCTCGACGACAAGCGCAATCCGCTGCTGCCGCTGCAGAAGCTTGGGCCTTCACCGAAGGAAGATCTAGCGGAAGGCGAGCACGACAAGAACAACCTGCCCGACTGCCTGGCCCGCTGGCGGCAGCGCAAGGATGCTGAGCGCCAGCGGGAGCGCACCGCCCAGAGCTTCTGCGTGCCCAAGGATGAGATCGCTGAGCAGGGCTACGACCTCAGCCTCAACCGCTACAAGGAGCTGATCCACGAGGAGGTGGAGCACCGCCCTCCGCTGGAGATTCTGGCGGAACTGCGGGCGATCGAGCAGGAGATCCTGCAGGGGATCGAGGAGCTGGAGGGGATGCTGCGATGAAGGTGGGAAAAGTAGCGCTGGGAGAACTGGCCAGAATCAGGACTGGAAAGCTTGACGCAAATGCAAGCAGTCCGAACGGGAAATATCCATTTTTTACTTGCGCAATAAATCCGCTTAGAATTGACTCCTTCAGCTACGAATGCGAGTGCGTGTTGGTCGCAGGAAATGGCGATCTCAATGTCAAGTACCACAATGGTCGTTTTGATGCTTACCAGCGGACTTACATCGTTGAGCCATTCTCCCAATCTCTGGATTGCCGGTATCTGTACCACTTTCTGGATTCATATCTGGCAGAGCTGCGCAAGCTAAGCATTGGTGGGGTTATCAAGTACATTAAGCTAGGC
>NZ_JBSYHW010000162.1:0-2204 GCF_056108345.1 Cyanobium sp. NIVA-CYA 375
ATGCAATTAACTATTCAAATTATAAGCTATTGTCGCCTCAACGCAAGGGCTGATCGTATTTTTCGAGGTGCCCTTGATTTAATACCCGCGACGCCACCAAAAAAGTGACGGAGATTGACAGAAGCCAATGGTTGCACTGGGCCCCCGAGCTCAGCCCTTCACCTTGAGCCACACTGCCAGCAGCTTGTGGCGGTCCTGATCGCTGCTCGCACAAAGTGGGGCCAATGAACTCAGAACAGCTTCAGGGCCTCGCTGTGCTTGCGCTGGCGATGGTGCCGATGTCTCTGCTGTGGTGGGTCTGGATCCGGATGCTGGATTGATTGCTGCCACTTCGCCCAGCTCACCCCTATCGGCGCCAACCACGCCGGCGAAATGCCAAAAACTCTTGCCGGAGTCGCTCGTGCAGGGGTGTGATGTCGACCATCTGCTCCCGTGCCGGCACATTCACGACAGACCCGGTCCGTTCCGCCTCCTTCCTGAGTTGACGCAACACCGGAATCAAGATCAGGGCAGTAACGAGACTTGTCATCAACAGCACCGGCAGGACGCTGACTGTCATTGCTACGAAGAAAGCCGCTGCCAGCACCTGGCCGGCGATTGCCAACCACTTTGGTCTCGCCCTACCTGGCAATTGCTTCATCCTTCAACCCTAAGGTGGCTCCCCTAACCCTTGGAAGGTGTAGCGCATGTCGTGGTTCGCCATCAGTAGATAGCGGCAACTCTCAGCTACATGGTCTGACTTGGTATGTGAACAAACGGACATCATGCTGTGCAGCGGCTTTGTCTAGAAGAGCTCTGCAAAGCGACCTCCAACGACCACGACAACCAGCGGATGTAGAACCGCTGGTTGTTGGAACAGGGCCGGGTGCTTGGCGCCGCTCCCGCCCCCCCCGCAAGCGCCCCCCGCAAGCGCAAGGCTCCCCAAGCCCCCAACACTTTTCAGTGGGCTTGCGAACAGAAGGCATGCCAGCGCGAATAGCCTCCGCACACAGCTCCCATGCAAGACGCCCCGTGCAGAACTGGCAGCTGTGGGCCGTAGCGGCGGCGCTCTCTGCAGCCGTCACCGCTCTATTGGTCAAAGTGGGCGTACAGGGGGTGGATGCGGGGATGGCCACCCTGTTCCGCACCCTGGCCGTGGCGATTGTGCTGGCTCTGGTGCTGCTGGTAAGCGGCCGGCTCGATTGGCAGGAGCTGCGCCAGCTGCCCGCTCTGAGCCTGGGTGCTCTCGCCCTCTCCGCTCTGGCAACAGGGGTGTCGTGGTTCTGCTACAGCCGAGCCCTGCAGCTGGGGCCCGTCGCTGGGGTGGCGGCGCTCGACAAGCTCAGTGTTGTGCTGATTGCCCTGCTGGAGGTACTGCTGCTAGGTGAGCAGCTCGATCTCAAGGCCTGGCTCGGGGTTGTGCTGATGGCTATCGGCGCTGCTTTGGTGGCCTGGGTTTAACCATCAGGGCCTGCCACCCCTGCATGGACGGGCCATGCCTGAGGGAGAGGAATCAGCTGCCGGAGTTGGCCTGCGGCCGGATCTCCACCCAGGGTTCACCGCTGCGCAATAGCTCCAGAGCCTGCGGAAGGGTGGTTGTGAGCACTTGCTGCAGCGCCGCATTACTGCTGTTCCCCAGCCGCAGCCAGATCACCTGGGGAGGGGGGCCTTGCTCATCCAGCAGGCGGATGAAGTCCCGGTCTTTGGTCATCACCACCGCATTCGCGGCACGTGCCCGGCGGAAGATCTCTGGATCGCTGGCATCCCTCAGCCCGATCTCCCGCACAGCCACAGCGACCACACCCCATGGCTGCTCACCGATCCAGCGGGCCAAGGCAGGCGGCAGCTGGGCATCCAGCCACAGCGTCATCCCACCAACACCGGATGGTCGATCTCCCGAGCTGCGTAATCCAGTGCTGCGCTGAGGTCCTCCGGCTCCAAATCCGGATAGTCGGCAAGGATCTGCTCGCTGCTCAACCCCGCGGCATAGAGCTCGAGGACATCCCGCACGCGAATGCGCATGCCGCGGATGCAGGGCTTACCGCCGCACTGCTCCGGGTTGTGGGTGATGCGGGATGGCGCCATGGGCTCAGGCTAAGCGGCTTCTTTGGCCGCTGATCACTCCACCATCCAGCGGTCCAGCCGCGACCTGACACTCCTATGGATTGTCAAGCCCTCCACGCCTCCGTGATCGGCTGGTAGTTGCCCGGTACTTGAGGGGCAGG
>NZ_JBSYHW010000163.1:0-2192 GCF_056108345.1 Cyanobium sp. NIVA-CYA 375
TGAGGGAGGCGAGCCGTCAGCCCCGGCTACGCCGGGGCTGATCCCCCTGAGTTACACCACTCCATGGGACGCCGCTCTAGGCGTCTACCAGGGAGCCCTGGCTCCCTGCCCATCGCCCGCTCACTGCGCCCGCGCTGATTGGACTGTGGCAAATCCCGATACTGCCCTGGCGGACCTGGTGCCGGTGATCCTGGCCATGCCCCGCACCGAGCTGGTGGAGCAGGGCGAGGGCTACGTCCACGCCACTGCCACCAGTGCCCTGTTCGGCTTTATCGACGATCTGGAACTCTATGCAGACCAAGCCAATGGCATGCTGCAAGCCCGCTCGGTGTCCCGTCTTGGGGATTCGGATCTAGGCGTCAATGCCCGCCGTCTTACTGCCCTGCAAAAGGCGCTCTAGGCGCTCGCAGTGACCGTCTGGAAAAAAGCCCTTAACAGAACCACTGAGACAGCTGCTTCTGTTTGATCCCGCTGACAGCAGGCTCCATTGCCTAGCCGCTGCGTCAGCTTTGCAGTTGAGCGTAAGAAGCAACCCCGAGTGCCCGCACTCAGCATCCCATGAAAACTGAAAAAACTGGCCTCAGGCCCACCGAGCTAGAAGCGGATTCGGCCGAGGCAGAAACCTCCGCGCATCTATATGGCGCCCCTTCTGGTTCGATGCAGCCGGATCAGGACTACCGGCTTTTGGAGAACTCTTACCGCAATTCACCTGAATACGCAGCGATGGTGGAGCGCTACCCCCTGCTGCGGAGTTTGATAACGACCTGTGCATCCTCTGAGTTGGTTGGCCATCCACTAGCAATCACTTGCGCAGAACATCCGGGGTTGACCCTGCAGTGGGATCGCAGTCACGGTGACTAATCATCTGGCAGCATGGGGCACCCGTACTGGCTTAATTGTCGCCCTAGCGTGTATATACTAATTCAAGGTAATATTGATTTACATTTGATATATTTCTCTGCCCGCAGGCCCCGGGTCATAGTTCAGTATTGGCTTGAGAAACTTTTGCCTGATAGTTTCGAGTTGGCTATTGGTAAGTCAGAGATTTTTAGGCCAATGCATTTGCCTTAAAACATAGGGCAATAATTTATACTTCGACGCAGTTAACGAATTAAGCGACTTAGCTACGCAAGCCTTACCCTATTCGGCAAGCGATAATAGTATGCCTCCTCCGGCAATAAGTAATAACGCCGCCCAGCTAGCTGCTGAGGGACGTTCACCGAGAAAGGCAAAGCCTATAAGGGCAACTAATAATAGGCTGAGGCGATCAACCGGTACCACTAATGATGCATCCCCCTGCTTTAGTGCCCTAAAAAAGCAGAATGAGGACAGGCCGCTTGCCACACCGGAAAGGGTTATAAATACCCATGTCTGCTGAGAAAGTGCAAAAGGATTGCTCCACTTTCCAGTTGCAATGATCAGCAAGGGTAGGAATATTGATATGACAATAGTGCGGATTAAGGTTGCTAAGTCAGCTTCAATATTTTCAAGTCCTACTTTTCCTAGTACGGCAGAGGCGCTAGCAAAAATCGCTGATAATAATGCCCATGTGAACCAAAGCGGTAAAACAGGAATCTGATTCATTTGAATCTAGTATCTACAGTTATTGTGATTGGAATCCAAATGGCGAGTGGGCGGCTAGGGTGATACACGGGTCTCTTTTGTGGGAACTTGGGCTTAGCTTTTGTTGTTAAAATATTGAGGTTTGTATTAAGTTGGTTGAGCTTGTTTCGCAGACTTTGGATGGCCACCGATGCTATCCCATTGATGTAAAACTTTGAACTTTTGATTTTGATGTGGGAATGGATCGGTTATGCATTTCTATCCTAGGTGAAACCCTCTACTGAGTTGTGATCAATGAGGCCTGCGTTGCCAAGCCGCTGGGGCCGCCGCGGGTTTGAAGATGGACTCGACCAAAAGCAAGGCCCACCGCTCCGCGATGTTTACGTCTGTAGGAAAACCGTCCATTAGATGGGGCTGCGAGGTGACATTCGCTCAAGTCAAGATACACTTTTTCAAACAACTTTAGCCGCTGGAGTTCATGTTATCTGATACCTTCAAGTGCCGACCACAGGCAGTAACGGCTTCGACTGGCACCAAACTCAGCATTGAGACACTCTCTGGCGTCGCAGCCTCCCATATATGTGCAGCATGCATGCCCTGCCGCAGGATCGCCGGCACGGCGGCAAAGG
>NZ_JBSYHW010000164.1:0-2181 GCF_056108345.1 Cyanobium sp. NIVA-CYA 375
CCGCTCATGGCGCTACCCTTAATCAAGGCCGCCTGAATGGCAGCCAAGGAGTGACAACTTTCCTGAAAGTCACCGCGATCGGCGTCATCGGCCTGGAGATCTTCACCGACGGCGGTGTTTCTGTCGACTTCGGCTACCCGGCAAACCGCGATTTCGAGCGTGCGTTCAGTGTCGATGTCCTGCCATTCACCGGTTCCGGAGGTTTCCGCATCTCACGCGTATCCGGTGCCGGATCGCGGATGATTCCTCGGCTAGCAAAGGTCGCGGGAAATGATGTTTTCGTCTACGAGCCCGTCACCGAGATCGCCCTCGGTGGGCGCTTCGGACTCGGCAAGACCTTCCGCAAGGGTCCATTGCTTGCCTCCTTGAGTGTGACCTTCTACGCCTATCTGGCCGGCGCCCAGGGCATCCTCCGGAAGCTCCCTGGCACCACGGCTCCGACGCAACGGCCGCGTAGCACCTATGTGGTGCTTGCCGGCACCGTCGGTGTCCTAGGCGAGATCATCGGGTTTGTGGACTTCGGAATCGTCAAGGCCGGTGTGCTGGTCCGCGTCTACGTGGAGGCTGGCATTGTCTTCGAGACCGACCGCGCGACGGTGCTTTACATGGAGGCCGGAGTCAGTGTCCGCTGCGTCGTGGTCATCGGGAGAATCAAGATCTTCGGCGAGAAGATCGAGATCAAGGTCTCGTTCAATTTCTCCACACAGCTGCGCTACAACTGGGAGTTGGGAAGCACGCGATCGAACTATGCGCAGTTCTATGACCGAGGCAATGTAAGCCCGGCCCTGGCGGCGGTCGCGATTGCAGAGCGAGCGGCATCGACCAAAACCGACCCGCTGCCCTGGGAGGAGCTACCTCTTCCGAAGCCCGACCAATGGCGAGCGGACGGGAGCTCAGATCAACTGCCCCTGGGTCTCAGCCTGGTCCCAGACATGACCTTTGCGAGCTACGCGGCCGGAAGAAGGAAACTGACTATCCATCCGGAAGCAGTATTGCTGCTGACCGCGCCAATCCGGGACCCGAAGGCAGCCGCGATGGCCCCGGATGAGCCGACTGCCTATGAGCAGCTGATCCGGGCTTTGGTCTTCTGGGCGGTTGCAGCCCACAAGGGCCTGCTCGGGGCTGACGGTGCCGCCATCCCTCTGGATGTGCCAGTCTCCATCAATGACCTGATCGAGCTGTCGCGGCGCTTGGTGGGCGGTGACGAGCAGCTTGGACAGCCGCCGGGGAGTGGGCGCAGCCAGTACAAGCGCACCCCGGCCTATGGACAGCTCACCGGATTTCTGAAGCAGAATTTTCAGGTGCGGATCAGACTTCTACCTGATGTCGATCAGCTGCCAGAGACCGAGCGCCGCCAAGGGCATGCCTTCTTCCCGATGCCAGAGGACATCGAGATCAGGCGCGTGGGCTTCCCAGGCGATGGCGCATCGACAAAGCTATGGGAGCGCAAACTGATCGACGAGGTTTATCGGGGCAAGATCGACGAAAATTTTTCACGTCTGGTCGAGGAACTCAGCCGCAGATCCAGCCTCGCTGCCGAAGATGGGGAGGCCAGCCTGGCGTCGGTGATCTTCGAAGAGCACCTTGGGGTGCTCATGCGCATGGGCGTCGACCAGCTGCTGCAGCTTATGCAGGACCGTTACGCCGATGGCGCTGACGGAGTTGGTGGTGTCGAGGATAGGCGCCTTGAATTGCGCAAGGCGCTGGAGCTCCTCTCCCGTCGAACCGAAGTCGTGGATGGGGCCTCGACTTATCGCCTGCCGCTGTGCGAGACGGCGCTGTTTGCCGGTCGCTTCTTCATGCATGGATTGAATCTGCCGGAACTCGGCTTGGTTCTGGATGCAACCAAGGTGCCGGCTCCGTTGGTTGACCTGATCAATGGAGTCGACGAGGACATCCGTGGTAAGGGCCTGCCGCTGTTCCGCCTCGCCTCGCTGCAGCAGCCGCTATTCGCCGGTCAGGATCCAGACGAAAATAAGAAATACGGCTTCTCATTCGCACGACGCCCAGATGTAGAATGGCTCACTGTGGACACTTTGCTGAATCCGCCGACGGCTGGTGAGCCGGCGGTCAAGCTCGATTTGATCGAATACAACCGGGCCGCGGCCCCCAGTTTCAGGAAAGTTGTCACCCCTCTGATCAGTACATCCGGGGGCTTGAGGACATGACTAATGCGTCGAT
>NZ_JBSYHW010000165.1:0-2137 GCF_056108345.1 Cyanobium sp. NIVA-CYA 375
CTGCCCACCAATGGTGAAAGCTGAGTCGGCTCCGTTGCCTGCTAAGAAGTTGGTCGCAAAACTGGCATTCGTCCCAGACGGCGTCACCCGCAATGCTTCGCTGACCGCTGAGCCGCTAGCCAGTGTGAAGTCGGTAATGACATCAAAGCCACTGATGGTGCCGGCATTAACGGTGCCACCGATCGCGATTGTGTTGTCGCCCGTTGGAATGAAGAAGCTGTCGTTCCCTAACCCACCAGTCATGGTGTCGGCGCCGGCACCGCCCTGAAGCAGGTCGTTGCCAGCTCCGCCGCTGAGTACATCGTTGTCAGCGCTGCCGCTGAGGTAATCGTTGCCGTCTCCGCCGGTGAACGTGTTGACGTTGGTGACGGTGATGGCCACCGCCTGGGCTGGGGAGCTCAGGTCGCCATCGGAGGCGGTGACGGTGATGTCGTAGACGTTGTTGCCACCAACGTCTTGAGGGGATTCAAAGTTGGGCGGAGTTTTGAAAGTAACAGCACCGGTGGCGCTGTCGATGTCAAAGAGAGCCGCATCAGTACCACCGATGGCATAGGTGAGAGTGGTACCAGCGTCGGGGTCGCTGGCGGTGACTGTGTAGACGGTTCCGGTGGCATTTTTCGCGAAGGAGGCCGTGGCCGCCGAGGTAATGGAGGGTGCCTCGTTGACGTCGTTGACGTTGACGGTGAAGGGCTGGCTGAAGATGAGGCCGCCGTCGGTGGATTTGACGGTGACGGCATAGGAGTTTTTGACCTCGAAGTTGGGGCTGGAGCCAGTGAAGAAGAGCTCGCTGCCACGGATCTCGAAGCTGCTGGCATCGTCGCCCTCAAGGGTCAGGACGTTGTTGTTGCCGCTGGCATCGGGATCGGTAATGCTGAGGTCGCCAACCTTGAAGCCGGTGCCGATGACGGTGTTTTCGGCAATGGTGTTAGCCGAGAGGCTGATAGCGGTTGGTGCCTCGTTGACGTTGTTAATACCCAGCGAAACCTGACGCTCTGCAGCGTTGCCGGCGGCATCAGTAGCAACGACAGTGAAGGAGTAGCTGGATTTGGTTTCAAAGTCTGGGTTGGCGGTAAGCGTGACGGCGCCGGTGGCGGCATCGATGGAGAAGGCGGAAGCATCGCCGCCGGCCTTGAGGGAGAAAGAGACGGTGCTGGCGTCTGTGGCGGCACCGATGTAGACGACCTGGCCAGCGCCAGAATTTTCGTTGATGGCTGTGGCGGTAGTGCCGGAGGTGATGGTGGGCGCAACGGTGTCAGCCGAGAAGGAGAAGGGAGCGGAAGTGCCTGTGTTGCCGGCGGCGTCGGTCTGGGAGGCGGTGATGGATTTGCCGCTGCCTTGGCCGATCGCGGTCAGGTTGTCCGCTGTGAGGGTGTAGGAGAAGTTGCCGCTGCCATCGGCGGTGGTGGTGCCGAGCTGGGTCTCGGCGAAGACGATCACCACCGTTTGGTTGGCTTCTGCGGTGCCGACGACGGTGTTGTCACCGGCTAGGCCGCTTACGGTGATGTCGTCGCCACCGATGGCGGTGATGGCAACGGTGGGTGCAACGGTGTCAACAGTGATGAACTGGGATGCCGTATTGACGCCAACGTTTCCGGCGCCGTCGATCACCCGCACCTGATAGGTGAAGGTGCCATTGCTGCGGGTGGTGGGATCGGCGTAGCTCCAGGTGGTGCCGGTGACCTGAACGTTGGCCCAGGTGCTGCCGCCATCGGAGCTGATCTCGATGACTTCACCGGCACCAAGAGCTCCGTTGGTGCCCGACACGGTGAGTGATGTGTCGCTGGTGGTGAGGTCGCCGGCGGTGCCGGTGTCGTCGCTGATGGCGGTGATGGCCACTGCGGCGGTTGGGGCAATGGTGTCAACCGTGACGGTGTTGACATTAAGAACAAAAGCTGAATCAGCCGTTACAGTTCCAGTCAGAGCGACCGTTCCGTTCTTTATTGTATTGCCGGAGTTATCAGGTTGATCCGTTGAATTAATTGTGAAGCCAGCTGCGAGCCCCGAGATGGATGTGGCGTTGCCATAGTTAATTAAATTTGTATAGCCTGTGCCAGCGGTGCCCTGCCACACGCGGACGCTGATGGAGGCGGCGTTATTGACTTTTGATAGTTGAGCGTCGTTGAAATTGAAGCTGCCT
>NZ_JBSYHW010000166.1:0-2112 GCF_056108345.1 Cyanobium sp. NIVA-CYA 375
TCGCAACAAGAGTCTTTATCTCTACAACGCCAACGCCGCAGCTAACTATGCCCTGCGCCTTGGTTGGGCCGATGCGCCCTGGGTGTTTACAGCAGATAGCACCTGTTTTCTTACCCCCGAGGCTTGGAAGGTGATCCGACCACTGTTGGCCCTCCCTGATTTGGCTTATCTGGCGGTGCCTAGCGCTGCTCTGGCTGACACCCAACAGTTGCTGCAGACTCCCGACCTTCCGCCGCTCGCCGGTGATACACCGCCCCTCCTTGGTTTTGCCCGCAGTGATCGTCAGCCCTTCAATCCAGCCCTCCGCCAGGCTTCCGGTGCTGAAACCGACCTACCCCGGCGCCTTGGCTTGGCCGGCCCCTGGCAGCACCAGTCCCCCACCCTTGGTTCCTGGGAGCTGACTGATATCACCCCTATTCCCGATCGAGGCCAGCTAGTTCAGGCCGGCTGGGTGTATCGACTACCTCCGCATCCCCCAGGCCAATCACTGGAACAACAGGACTCCATTCGCCTTCTGGCGCGTAAAACCGACATGCGCCTCATAGGTGAGGCCCTGCAACGCCATCCGCTGCATTGCTGGATTGGACTGGAAGGTGCTGATGCCCCTACCCCAGGTCTTGCTGCTATTGCCGCCAACGCCCGCGCTGTGCCTCCTCTCAGCGTGACCGATAAACTGGAATTACTGCCCGGCACAGCTGAGCGCAGCTATGTGAATGCGGTGCCCCACTGGCAGAGCCTTGCTGGCAGCGAAGGTTCTTTGAAACGCAGTGTCTTGTTTGAGTCCGCCGGACCCATCTGTGGTGATGTGGCTCAGCATTACGACCGTACTCGCCTGCAGTTGATGATCGACTGCGTGTGTGCACTGGCTCTTGATGGCCATATTAACGGCAACAGTGAGTCCGTCGACCATGCGCATCGCCTTGTGCGGGCCTGGTTCATTGATCCCGCCACCGCGATGATTCCTGATGGTGCCTACGCCCGTCTCTCCGCCGTTGATCCCAGTCGGAACGTGCTGGATGCGGCGATCGATTTTCGTGATCTCTATCCTTTCCTAGATGCGATCGGCCTGCTGCAGCGCAGTGGCCGCTTCTCAAGCTCAGAAACCCAGCAGATTGAGGAATGGTTTGATGCTTTCCTTGCCTGGCTGGCCGAGGACAGTGCCAGCTTCCTGCGCGACCACAGCACTAGCCCCGCCTGCACCTGGTATCACCTGCTGATGCTGGCGATCGCCGCGTTCCGCGGACGTAAGAATGTAGCCGCCCAGGTGTTCGATAACCTGCCCGGTTTGCTGGCTGCCCAGTTCCGACCGGACGGTTCCCCCAGCACCACGGCCACTGGCAGTCTGCTGCGTCATGACCAGCTCTTCAATCTCCAGGCATGGGCCAATCTGGTGCTACTCAGTTCCGTATTGGGGCGTGATCTTCTCGCCTTTAACGACAGCAGCGGTCACGGCCTGCAGGTCGCTTTTGACTATGCTCGTCGCCACCTACCAGACGATAACAACAGCACTGATTGGCTGATTGCCATGCAAGTAATTAGCCATCTTGATGCTAGCTGCATCCTGACAAAACCCGCAAGCATTCCCGTCCTTCCTGACGCCAGCAGCGGTCTGCCTCCCTTCTGGACCCTTTGTCAGCCCGTTGAGGTTGCTGCATCGATATGCGGGCCGTCAACCTAGATCATTCCGTAATCATTGAACCTGGGGGTATTTGTGCCTACAGCGCAACAACAGGCGCTCCAATTGCCAACACTCTGAATCGCTCAAGCTGGGCACATTTGGGAGATACGGTTTTGCTGCCACGTGAGCAACTGCCATCTTTTTCTGCTTGCCTAGGCCTTGAACCCAGCCAGATCGCCGCTCTGCCATCACTTGAGGATGCCATCTTCCTGGCCTGGCCTATCTGGGCGGATGGCCATTGGGGGCATTTCCTTGTAGAGGAGGTGGCGCTGTTATGGGCTGTGTTGGGGGCGCGGAGGTTGACCAAGATCCCCACTTTGATCCTGCCTGGTTATGCGAAATCTGGCATCTTATCCATCCGTTTCCTGCTTGAACAGCAGTTTGAACTGCATTTCACCGACGACTTTATTGATCACCTCCTAGGAGCCTGTTGC
>NZ_JBSYHW010000167.1:0-2106 GCF_056108345.1 Cyanobium sp. NIVA-CYA 375
CCCACCGCGCCCACATCATCTGTGAGCTTCCGCCCAAGGTGGTCGCGGCAGCCATGGGCCACTCGGTGGAAACTCATTTATTGAAACTGGCTTTCGCAATGGCGTCATGCCTGCAGGCACCTCTACCCACGCGCAACGCTATGCAGAGTCTGCTGGCAGACAAACTTGTCGCGGTGTTCAGGCCCGAGGCGTCGGCCATCTGATGCGGTTTCGATGTTTTCTCCCCACCAGGGGCCTTCATCCTGGAGATGGGGGCGATGACGTACAAAGCAGCCCCGAGCTTGCGTCGACTGGCTCTATTGCTGCGCTAGACAACGAACTGGATCAGGATGATCGAGCTTTTGGTCACGTCTCTGGAAGCGTTGCCTAATGCAGAGCTTGATAGTCGACTTGGGAGCCATCGAGCCAATCCTCAGCCCAAATCCAAGGATTTAATTGCATGCCTAATGTCGGCATGTTGTTGCCAGAGGGACTATGTGGTGTTTCACCTTGAGCAATCCATCGCGCAGCAACGACACTTGACCACCTTTCGCACAACACGCAGCACTTGCAGCCAGCAGCAAGCTCTCCGGCAATTAATCCGCCCCATTGATCCCCGCGCTCGAGTGATCTGTGCGCAGCGCTCCTGTCCACGTCAATGACAGCTTCAGATACCCCCCTCCTCCTAATCGCTTGGCGCCGCCCCCACACCCTGCGCCAGGTGATCGACGCCATACGCCCGGTGGCCCCCAAGCGCCTGTATGTGGCCTGCGACGGCCCCAATCCTGAACGCCCCGGCGAAGCTGAGAAGGTGGCCGCCACCCGGGCGGTGATCGAGCACGAGATCGATTGGCCCTGCCATATCGAGCGACTCTATGCCGATGTAAACCAGGGCTGCCGCCTGGGGGTGAGCCGCGCCATCACCTGGTTTTTCGAGCAGGTGGAGGAGGGCATCATCCTTGAGGACGACTGCGTTCCCCATCCCGACTTCTTCCCCTACTGCACCACCCTGCTGGAGCGCTACCGTCACGACACGCGGGTGTGGTGCATCAGCGGCAACAACTTCCAGAACGGCCAGTGGCGCGGCGATGGCAGCTACTACTTCAGCCGCTATATGCATTGTTGGGGCTGGGCCAGCTGGAGTCAACGCTGGCAGCACTACGATGCCGACCTCAGTAAGTGGCCCGCCCTGCTTGAGTCCGGCCTGCTGGAGACAATCTTTGAAGACCCACTAGAGCTCAGCTACTGGAGAGGCATCTGGCAGCGACT
Organism: Cyanobium sp. NIVA-CYA 375; assembly: GCF_056108345.1. NCBI lineage: Bacteria > Bacillati > Cyanobacteriota > Cyanophyceae > Synechococcales > Prochlorococcaceae > Cyanobium > Cyanobium sp. NIVA-CYA 375. Next base: position 1,249 of record NZ_JBSYHW010000167.1, read on the forward strand.
ACTGGATATGGGTGTACCCGACACCTGGGATTACCAGTGGGCCTTCACCTGCCTCTCAAACAGCGGTCTCACAGCCCTGCCCAACCGCAACCTGGTGAGCAATGTGGGGTTTGGGGAGGATGCGTCCCACACCACTGGTGCTATCAATCCAACTGATGCAGATCAGGGCTTGGGTGTCTTGATGCACCCACGGTTTGTTTTGCGGGACGCGTTGGCGGATCGCTATAGCTTTGATCATCACTTCAGAGATGCCGGGGTGCGCAGTAGCCGCCAATGGCTCCCGCGTGTGGCAGCTCGTTTGCGCCACCACTTGCAATCAATCCAGCTAGTTTCAACCGGCAATTAAATGCAGCCTTATTAAAGCTCGCTGATTTTTTGTTAGTGGTTTTCAGGGAACGCCAAGCACGGCTTTCTGAGCCGTTATCGATAAGCGCTGTTGAGCTTAGATACCCCAAGGTCCGGACGGCGCTAAGGAGCACACAAATATAGCATCAGGATGTATACAGAGATAAGAATAGAGCATAAGAGGCGCAGTAGCCCCAGATCTCTTATAGGCAAAGCAGTCATCAGAAATTGAGTCTTAAGCGCTAGCCTAGGTTTTCATGCTCGCCTTGCCCTTCCTATCGGTCGTATATGTGGTTTCGTCTGATTGACGATTTTGTACTCGATACACCTGCTGTCATTGTCACCCTTTCTCCTGCTGTTGGCGGGTGTCTTCACAGGCGACAAGCAGCTTGTGGCGTAGCTTGCAACCAAGCACTAAAGCTCTGCACCACAACTGATTATTCAGTAAATTACTGATAATTTCGTTTAGCTGGAAGCGGCCGCTTCTCGGATCACTTCACGGCTATGCTTTTT
>NZ_JBSYHW010000168.1:0-2043 GCF_056108345.1 Cyanobium sp. NIVA-CYA 375
CGCGACTACCGCGTGGAACTGGGCTATCGCCTGCCCTCCGGTGGCTGGTTGCATCTGGCCTTCTCCTCGGTGGCGCGGATGCCGGCCAGCGGGCCGAGCGAGGTGGTGGCCGACCTGTTCGTGCCTTTCTGCCTCGATGTGCTGCCGGCACTGCTCTCCAGCCTGCAGCCTGCGCAGAGCGAGAGCAGCGGCGGTGTGGAGCACGAGCTCATGTACCGCCAGTCCACTGCTGCTAGTCCGAGCCGCCGGCGCTTGGGGTCGGAGGTGTGGCATGAGCAGGGGAGCGCTGGGCAACTGGGGGATCAGTGGCTTAGCTCCGCGTCTGGCGCGGGTTTGTGGGCCAGTGGCCGCAGTGAATCGGGCCGTGGCCTGGCCCAGCCACGCTCTTTTTGGCTGGTAGCTGATGCCGAGCTGATTGTTTATGGGGCGACCGATCCCAGCGCCAGCCTGTTCATCGGTGATGCGCCAGTGCCGCTGAGCAGTGATGGCACCTTCCGGGTGCAGGTGCCCTTCCGCGATGGCCAGCAGGTGTATCCGATCCGGTCGGTGGCCGCCGATGGCGAGCAGGAGCGCTGGGTCCGGCTGGAGTTCCAGCGCAGCACCCCAGAAGCGCAGGTAAACAGCAAGGGAGAAGCGCAAGTGGAGTGGTTCTGAGCTGAGCGGCTCATATCCAGCGGCAACCGCGGCGGCTTAACCGGGCAGGCAATAGGGATTGCTGCAGCAGAAAAGGCCATCCATCAGCACTGCTGAGCGATTGCGTTTTCCCCGGAAATCAGCGTTTTCCCACCATAAACAAGGACTTTTCCACAGGTTGTCCGGCTGAGACCCAGCCATCGACGCCTCCAGTGCCACTGGTCGTGGGGAAAACCTCTATCCCCCTTGACCGAGCTCCAGGCGGCGGCTTGCTGCGAGAACAAGCAGCCCAACACCGGCCGAAAAGCTGCACCAGCCTTTGATTCCAGTAGTAAGACGCACTAATCGCGCAGTCATTCCGCCGCTTTGACGGAAGCGCCCTGGCCGTGGATTGATGAAGTCGTCAACTTGACGAACGCATGAGCCAGATCCCAGTCCATCTCCCGGTCCACGTGAGCGTCGTCAATGAGTTCCCGGAGGATTTGCACCAGGCGATGCGGGAATTCATCGGCAGCCATCCCAACTGGGACCAGTACCGCCTGCTGCAGGCAGCGCTTGCAGGCTTCCTGTTCCAGCACGGCTGCAAGGACCGGGCCGTCAGCCGCCACTACCTCGACGGTTTGTTCCAGCGCGATCCGGCTACTGCGGCGCGGCCGATCTCACGCATCTGATGGAGCTGGCGACGTGGTGATTTCAATAGCAGGCCTGGCCGGCACGCGCATCCGGCGGCGACGCAGCCAGCAGCAAGGCAGTAACCAGTACCAGTTGGTGGGGCAGTGCTGCGACCGGTTGCGGCCTTCCTTCCTGCGCCGGAGACTGGAGCAGCTCCTGCCGCTGCACGCTGCTGCTGGAGCGGCCCTGGTGGACTGGCGCTGGGACAGCGTTTCCCAGCGGGTGAACGGGATTGTGCTGCAGGACAACCAGCTCCTGCCCTTCCGCTGGTGGCCCAGTCTCAATCGCTTCGAGCTGGGCGCGGCGATCCTGCAGATCAGGCCGTTGGGCTGAGACCCAGAAGGCTGCCCTCTCTGGCGTTGGCAGCAGCAGCAGGCGCTCCGCAGGTTGCCCCGCTGAACGGGGCGCGGTGGTCGCGTCCTGCTTGTCACACCGCCATGGCCACCATTCCCGTTGAGCAGGCCTGCCCGATCTGCTTGGTCTGCTTCCGCAGCCGATCTGGGGATTGGATGCGCAGCAGCGAGCAGTGGACATCAGGCAGGATCGCTGGGAGGGAGCGGCTAAGTAGTGGGTGGGTATCAGCCAGCTGAACGAATCGAGCTGGACGAAAGGGCTGGGGCTGGGGTTTGCGGAGATCTGGGCGGTCTGAGGGGGGGACGTTCGGATCGATCGGATGCATCACCGTCCAGGTAAGCAGGAACAAGGGCGAGTGGTCGCGCAGCAGGTTGAGCGGCAGTA
>NZ_JBSYHW010000169.1:0-2040 GCF_056108345.1 Cyanobium sp. NIVA-CYA 375
GCCGTGTTGTGCGCCGATCAACATGCGGGAGTGCTGGGGAGGTGTTCAATATTGAACAAGATGATACATTATCAAATTAATTTGCACTATCGCATTTCTGTTACAAACCATCCCGTAAATAAGTGACAGGCAGACAAGAGGTTGCATCCCATTTCAAGTGAAATGCAGAACAGATTATTAAATTGTGAAATATTGGGATCCGTGAGTTTTGTTCGCGAATGTTGGGAATGTTTAGTGCATCCGAATGGCCTTGGGGTATGTAGTGGTATAGTTCCGTACCGCAGTGCAATAATAGCCTATACTTATTTTGCTAACTATCAGTAACTATTCAACAAAGCTTATCAATGATCGTGCTTAAAACTTTGCGTCTGTTCATTCTCAGCTCTGCTCTGATTCTTGGGGCTTGTGCCTTTCCTGGTCAATATTTCGGTCTGAATGCTGACGATAAGTCGGATTTGGCGACTGCGGCTGATGGGGTTGACTACCAGCTCACCCCAATCGATGCGGTAACCTTGCGTGCGCTTGTGCCACCCGCTATCCAAAGTGACACATCAGCTTCGGCCTTGAATTCAACTGCCACTGACTATCAATATTTGGTGGGTGTCGGAGACCTGGTGCGAATTACAGTTTGGGATCACCCCGAGTTAACTAATCCCGCTGGAAATACCACAGGGCAATTACAAGGGCAGGTGGTGCTACCAGACGGCACGTTTTACTTTCCATTCCTAAATAAGGTAAAAGCCGCTGGGCGAACTACTGAAGACATTCGGCTTGAAATGACCCGCAACCTTGAAGCGTTTATACGCAGTCCTCAAGTCGATGTGTATATTCAACCGAATGGTTTTCGATCGCAGAAAATTTACGTGAGCGGTGAAGTTGGTCAGCCTGGCTTTTTTCCGATTACTGATGTGCCTACAAGGCTAGGCGATGCAATTGCTCAGGCAGGTGGCTTGAGTAAAGAAGCCGATTTGAGCAACATAACCCTGCAGCGGAACAATCAAACCTTTGTGCTGGATGCATATCGTTTACTTTACCAAGGCGATCTCAGTCAGAACGTTCTGCTCCAGAACGGTGATGTATTGAATATCCCGGATCGCCGTTTACGCAAAGTGTTTTTAATGGGAGAGGTGGTTCAACCATCGTCATTCGTCATGCCAGTAGGAAAACTTACCTTGGCCGAGGTACTGAGTGATGTAGGTGGTATTAATCAAAATACAGCGAATGCCCAACAGGTGTATGTAATTAGGCAAGCTGAAGTTGGTCCAGCCAATACCCCAAAGTTAAACATATACCATCTGGATTCAACCAGCCCTACCAGTGTGTTGTATGCAGATCAGTTTGAAATGAGGCCCCGTGACGTGGTGTATGTAGACCCAGTTCGTATGGTTCGTATAAATCGCTTGTTAGGCACCATACTGCCAAGCCTTCAAGTATTGCCAGCCGTACGGTCTAATATCCGCGTGCTGGAAGGCGAATAAAACAGAGAACACTAGCGTGAATCAAATGAACATGCCCTATGAACGCAGCGCACATCCTCAAGCTTTAGCTAGCGGTGAGCAGAACAGTGACAGCGCTGAAATTAACCTGCTCGACCTGTGGTACAACCTGCTCGACTTCAAGTGGGTGGCCGCAGCCATAGTTGCAGTGGCCACCGCAATTGGCCTGCTGTACGCCACTGTGGCCACGCCCATTTATTCTGCAGATGTGTTGCTGCAAGTAGAAACCAAGCAAACCGGTGGTTTGGCTGCGCTGGAAGACGTAAGTGGTGTTCTAGCCGCTGGCGGCAGCAATGTAACAGGTGAACTTGAAATTATAAAAAGCCGCACGGTAGTGGAAAGTGTGGCCCAAAACTTGGGTTTGGCGCAGTCCATTACACCGCAGTATTTTCCGGTATTCGGGCAGTGGCTGACCAACCAACATGAGGCCGCGTTGGGCTTGGCTCAGCCATTTATGGGTTTGAATGAATACGCATGGGGTGGTGAACAACTAAAGCTGGCCCAATTCAGTGTGCCAACCGAATTTACTGATCAAGCTTTTGTA
>NZ_JBSYHW010000170.1:0-2016 GCF_056108345.1 Cyanobium sp. NIVA-CYA 375
CGCACCGGCAGGCACGCTCACATTGATCGTGCCGCTAGTTCCGGTTGGCGATACCACCAGGTTGTAGGTGGTCTCATTCACCATCGAGAAGGTGCCCTTGGTGCCGCCGCTCACGGTGATGTCGCCGGCCGTGAAATCGCCGATGGCCTCCGAGAAGGTGAAGGTGAAGGTGACATCACCATTGGCCACGCCAACCACGTTGTCGGTGATGACAACGGTGGGTGGGGCGGTATCAAAAGCCTGGGTGTATTGATCCGGAGCGGTGGCCAGGTTGCCGGCGGCGTCGGTTACACCAGCGGTGCTGACACCGACGGTGATGTTGCCGGCTGAGGAAGTGGTGGGAGTGACGACGAGGGTATAAACGGTGCTGCTAACGGGAGTAAAGGTGCCCTTGGTGCCGTTGCCGACGGTGACCTTGCTGGTATCAAAGCCAGTGACAGCTTCTGAGAAGGTGAACGTGAAGGTGACGTCTCCAGTTGCCGTGCCAGCGACGTTGTCGGTGATGGAGACCGTGGGAGCGAGGGTATCGAATGACTGGGTGTATTGAGCCGGAGCGGTGGCGGTGTTGCCTACGGCATCCGTCACGCCAGTGGTGCTGACATCGACGGTGATGTTTCCGGAGGATGCGGGAGTGGGAGTAACGACGAGGGTATAGACGGTGCTGCTGACGGCAGTAAAGGTTCCAGGGGTGCCGTTGCCGACGGTGACGTTGCTGGAGGAGAAGCCAGTGACAGCTTCTGAGAAGGTGAATGTGAATGTCGTGGCCCCCGTCGCAGTGCCAGCGACGCTGTCGGTGATGGAGAGCGTTGGAGCGAGGGTATCGAATGACTGGGTGTATTGAGCCGGAGCGGTGGCGGGGTTGCCTGCGGCATCCGTCACGCCAGTGGTGCTGACATCGACGGTGATGTTGCCTTCCTCGTTGGCGTCCGGCGTGACGACAAGGGTGTAGGTATTACCGCTACCGGAGAAGGTGCCTTTGGTGCCGTTGCCGACCGTTACCTTGCTGGTATCGAAGCCAGTGACAACTTCTGAGAATGTGAAGGTGAATGTCGTGGCCCCCGTCGCAGTGCCAGCGACGTTGTCGGAGATGGTGACGGTGGGTGCAACAGCATCAACGGATGTAGCCGTCCAAGTGACCGAACCACCGCCTGCTTCGGCTGGGATGGCAACATCACTAGTGTTCGCGGTAGTTGTATTGACAGCAAATGGAACCGTGGAACTGGTTCCGCTCGTCGTTGCAGTTGCAGGAAGTGCGTTATCCGCGGTGCCTACAGCTGTTGCGCCGCCAGCTGTTCCCTGCCAAGCTCGAAAGTTCAGACCGCCACTGGAAAAGCTAGGATTGAATTGGGCAAGATTGAATGTGAGCGTTAAAGTGAGTGTAGAACCATTGCCGCCAGCGTCAAGGTTAATAGAGCGATTATAGACAGTCCATCCAATAAGGGTTGTACCGTTATAAGCGGCAATAAGGATATCGGCGCCATTGCTGTTGACTCCATTGTATGTGATAGTTACGCTGATCGCCTGAGCTGTTGCTCGGTTGATCGTCTGAGTCGCAGTTAGAGCAGTCCCAAGCGTCGTCGAGCTGACGCCTCCTGCGACAACCCGCTGCTCCGCCTCCACCTCCACCCCGTCAATCGTCAGGGTGGTGCTGTCGTCTTCCGCTTCGATGGCTGCCCGTTCTTCGGCGCTCAGTTCGATGCCGCTGAAGAGCTTGGCAAACAGCGCACCCTCATCGCCGGGGGTGTCGAGCTCGCCATTGAGAAGGGTGTCGAAGCTCTGGCCGATCTCTTCCAGCAGCACCAGCCGGATCTCGGCGTCGCTGGCTGCGGCGGCCCAGTCGCCGTTGATGTAGATGGTGGGCACGCCGTTATCGCCCACGGCCGCATAGGCGGCTGTAACACCGGCCATCTCGGCGCCGCTCTCAATTTCGTAGCGCAACCCCAGGGTGTCGCCTGCTGCGATCTGGGCGGCTAGGGCTGCGGCTGCTTCAGGGCTGGCACCGAACACCTCCACCAG
>NZ_JBSYHW010000171.1:0-2015 GCF_056108345.1 Cyanobium sp. NIVA-CYA 375
TCACTCCGGCCTTGCGAAGCCTTTCTCGAAAAAAGGCGAGAGTAGTAGCATCGGGAATATCGTTCATTACGCCTAGGGAAGCTCTGGGCAACAGGGGTTTAAGTGCCTTTTGCGACTGGCAAAGCTGCCTTTGGCCTTGATTTGCCTCTGAGGCCGGCAAGTGTTGTCTCTACCAGCTCATTTCAGGATCATCTGGCCAGGATTGGAGCCTGAATCGCGGTGTTTGGGGCACACCAATCCCCTCGTCATGCTGTTGCAAGCAAACGTCGACGGGCCAGGAACAGATTGGTCAAGGCTGCCAGCACATTGATCTTGCAGCGGTTCTTGGCCATACCGCGCAGCCGCGTCTTTTGGAATCCGAACTGCTGCTTGATCACCCGGAATGGGTGCTCGACCTTGGCACGGACGTGTGCCTTTGCAGCCTCGATCAAATCCTGCAGCCTTCCATCTGGAGTGTCGGGCAGCGCTCGGCGCTTGCCTGGCCGCATTGCAACCCTCAACTCTGCTGCAGCGCCTGCCATCTCCGGCCTTTTGGCGATGCCCTGGTAACCAGCGTCGCCGTACACCACCTCCTCATCACCATGCAGCAACTCAGCCGCGGGGGTGAGGTCGTGGACGTTGGCAGCCGTGGTGACGACTGAATGAATCAAGCCTGAATCCTTGTCCACGCCTGCGTGGAGCTTCATGCCGAAATACCACTGGTTGCCTTTCTTGGTCTGGTGCATCTCCGGATCTCGCTTCCCATCTTTGTTTTTGGTGGAGCTGGGAGCCGCGATCAAGGTGGCATCCACGATCGTGCCCTGGCGCATCGTCATTCCCCGTGAGTTGAGGTGGGCTTTGACGGTTTCAAAAATCTGCTCCCCCAGATCGTGCTTCTCCAGCAGGTGGCGGAAGGTCAGGATCGTTGTCTCATCGGGGATCCGGTCGCTGATCAACTCGATACCAGCAAAGCGACGCATGGTGGGCACCTCGATCAGGGCCTCCTCCATGGCCGGGTCGCTGAGCGAATACCACTGCTGCAAAAGGTGGATCCGCAGCATGGTGACCAATGGATACGGAGGTCTGCCGCCCTTCTTGCTGGTCTTGGGGTAGTGGGGCTCAATCAGATCGAGAAGGGCCTGCCAAGGCACCACCACCTCCATCTCAGAGAGAAACCTCTCCCGTTTGGTCTGCTTCTTGGCGGTGGTGATCTCGTAATCCGAGAAGCCGAGCTGCTTGCCGCCCATCAAACCAGTCCTGGTCTGCGTTTATGGGGCCATTGTCCCGCGAAAGGCGCTGGTTTTCCAGGGTCTCCCTAGTGCCGTTGCTGCTCCTAGTGAGCGTCCTGAGCACCAGCCCCATCAACCCGAATGGAGCCCTGCGCCTCAGCACAGCATCGCCGCCAGCCGTGGAAGCTAGGTATGGCCAGCGTCCATGCGTCCCTTGTGCTGCATCGGGGCTTGCCGCCGCCCAATCAGAACAGGCTGGAACCAGCAGCTCAAAGGAGGAGCCGATGGTCCGGTTTCTGAATCGTTGCGGCTCAGGCAGCCGACGTTCGTTGAAAGTCCTCGCCCCAGTAGCAGCGGCCTTGCTGGTCATGGCGAGCTCCGCGCAAGCGGAGCTCATCGCCCCTTTCGCTGGATCCGGCACCTCGGCTCCATCCAACGCGATGCCGCCTGGCAGTCGATGGAGCGGCATGCAAATGGGTCAGCGTTCCGCCGATGGCCATTTCATCGTAATGATGATCCCCCATCACGAGGGGGCTATCGCCATAGCGGAGCTAGGCCTGCAGCGCTCCAGGCGACCGGAGATTCGAGCCCTAGCGAAGAGGATCCGGACCAGTCAGAGCCAGGAGAATGCCCAAATGCGCCGCTGGTATCGCCAGTGGTACGGCAGCGACGTGCCCACCTGGCCAGGTCAGGGGATGGCCGGCATGGGGATGGGGATGCCTGGTTTCGGCACGGTGACTTTCAGGAAAGTTGTCACTCCTTGGCTGCCATTCAGGCGGCCTTGATTAAGGGTAGCGCCATGAGCGG
>NZ_JBSYHW010000172.1:0-1980 GCF_056108345.1 Cyanobium sp. NIVA-CYA 375
TGGAGGTGACCCAGTCGCAAAACTGGTTCCACGCAGAAGCGCCTTGGCGCTGCTGAATAGTGGTTGTCATGAGAACGTTCGGGGAAGGGCTTGCCTAACTGCAGCCGTGAGGCTTTGCAGGAAAGCAGTAAGTAGATGCGGGGCGGGAATCGCTCGCTCATCTGAACGTAACACCTATTCACACTTGCTTGCCAGCTCAAGGTGCAATTGGCCAGCAGCAGAGCTGATGGCACCGATAAGCCCAACTGATACGGATCAACCTGTCGGCTTCGGGGCCCTCACTCCGGCGGTCATCGCAGTGAAGGCCTTCCGCCAGGCCGATTGACTGGAAAGAGAAGGGCTGCCGCCCATGGATTCGCAGCCCTCAGCCGCGACAGCGCCCAAACCGGTCACATTGCGTTACAGTTCACGTAACAAACCGCAACAGTTATGACTGAGCCCACGCCCCGCTTCGGTTTCGTTGCCTTCGCCGAGACCTGGAATGGCCGTCTGGCCATGCTCGGCTTCGTTATCGGCCTTGGCACCGAACTGCTCACCGGCCAGAGCATCCTCGGCCAACTCGGTCTCGGTTGATCGCCATGAGCACCGATTACACCGCCGCCATCACCGCCGTAGTCGCCCTCGTGTTGGTGCTGAGTGGCATGACCACCTACGTGCTCAGCCGCCCAAGCGACCTGGCCCCGAGGACTCGATGATCGCCACCTTCACCGTGCTTCTCTTTGGCGCCTGGCTGATCAGAGCCCTAGTGCTGCAACCCAACATCGCCGATTGATACCAGCGAGCTTCCGCATCGATTAACACCACCCAGGAGACCTCCATGACCAACACTCCCGCCAACGAACAGCTGCTCAACAACAGCCCCGAACAGCTGACCCTCGTGGCGCAGCTCAAGCGAGCTGAACTGTTTAACGGCCGTGCCGCCATGCTCGGCATCGTCATCGGCATCGTGGTGGAAGGCCTCACGGGCTTTGGTATCGCCCACCAAATTGGCCTCGGCGCTCTAGTTGATGGTTATGCCGCCTGCCGCACCCAGTTCCTGCCGTTCTGTTTCTGAGCCTTCTTCAAAAGCTTCGCCCGACCCCCTCGAGAAGGCACCACGGCTAAGCAGGAAAGTGCCCGGGGCCAACGCTCCGGGCTTTGTTGTGTTCACCCCGGCCTCGTGAGCACGTGCTGCATCACCTCCAGCAGTCCATCGGCGAGGGGGCGATGGGCGGCGAGCTTGGTGCTCCAGATCGATCCCGACAGGAGTTCCTCCAGGTTCACCAGGCCCAGGTCCTGGCCCTCCAGCAGCTGCAGCTGCTCCAGCGGTACCGGCAGCTCACCTCGGAACACATGGGCCGTGCGCCGGTGGATGTGATGCACCATCACCAGCTCAAGGTCTGGAGGCTGCCAGCTGATTTCCTCCAGCAACTCACGCCGCAGCACCTGCTCCGGCGTTTCGCCCGGATCGAGGTGCCCGCCAAAGAGTCCCCAGCAGCCGGGAGCGACGATCGTGGGGATCTCGTCGCGGAGCTGCATCAGCCAGCGGCCATCCCGCTGCAGCATGGCCAAGGCAACTTCAACGGCCATGGCGCGGGCTCAGGCTGCTGCCGGCCGGCGCCACTGCGTGGCGTAGACCGCTGCTCCACCAGCCGCCAGCACCAGGCCACCGCTGATGGCCAGGAACACCAGGGTCTGGAGCAGCAATAGGAAAATCCCAATGGCCGAACCTGCCACGATCTGCACCCTGGCTTTGATCAGCAGGGTGAGCAGCAGCAGCACCGTGGCCTTGAGGGCCAGGATCTTGGCCGTGCTGAACGGACAGAAGGGGTTCAAGGGCATGGCCATTGCTGCGATTCGCCCATGTTGACGGTGATCGCGCCGCTGCTGAGGGGCCGCACTCAGAGCGCCGCCAGCGCCCCGTCCAAGCCGTTCACCACCGCGCAGAAGAAGTGCAGATCCAAGGTGTCGATCGTGTCGCTCATCTGGTGGTAGTGCGGG
>NZ_JBSYHW010000173.1:0-1973 GCF_056108345.1 Cyanobium sp. NIVA-CYA 375
TGCCCGCCATCCGCAAGTGTCTGGCCCGCGTTGATGAGCTCGATCAGCGGCTGCTGGCCCAGCATGAGTTGCTGGTGTTGCGCTGCGAGCTAGAAGCCAAGCGGCACGCTTTGGCCTAGGAGCCATAGGCCCTGCCGGGGGCCTAATCCCGGCCTTTTCAACCTGTTGTCCTGCTGGAGATCAAGGTCAACCGTGGTGCACCGCAGGGGAGAGCACTTCCCCGATGGTTCGCCCAAGGGCCAGCAGCCTGACGGGCTGGCAGCACCGCAGCATCAAGGCCAAGGCGAGCGCCCGATTTGCCGTGCAACGGGCGGCCTTGACCCAGCGGCTTGATGGGCGCGAGTGGGGGCGTTTTTTCTCCTTCCTGCGATGCAAGCCACCTCCACCCTGCTCCTCTCCAGCAGCACCAGGCAGCGCAAGGCCGGCCAGTCCGTTAGGCAGCTGGTGCTCTTCTCCTTGCCCGAGCCGATCGGCTGCTGCTGGGATCTGATCTGCCCAGAGGAAGCCTGGGAGCAGCCCCTGCGCTGGGCCGTCTAGGGCCCAGGCCCCCTGGAGGCCTACGCCCCTCCACCCACTCGCGCCTGCTCGGGGACTACACGGCGGCCATTGGCTGGTGACCTGACTGGTTGGCCGGCAAACAGCCAAGGCCTATGCCGCTACGCCTCTCGCGCCTGCTCGGGCTACGGGGCTCCGGCCGGGGTGAGCACCAGAAGGGAAAGACTCACTCCGCAATGCCAGGCCACCAGGCAGGCAGGGCCCTATGAAACAGACGAACGCTGGCCGGGGTGCAGCAGAGCGGGCCGGCAGGGTGCCGCTATAAAGCAGGCCGCATCAGCTCAGAACGGGCCGCTTGGCAGTCCTCGATTGCAAGGGATGCGAGCAGGTCTGTTCACCGGACGCGGTGATGAGGCAGCACGGGTATTTCAGCAGGGCCAGTGGGCGTTGGCTGGCCGGGCGTTGCGAAACCCCTCCGCAACATGCCCTTACGGCTCGCACCAGCAAGGGCTGACGCAAGGCTCGCTGCTCTCGCCCCTGGCTAGTGCTCACCTTTGGGGCGCTTGGTCGGTGTTCTCCGCACCACCCCAGCCATGGCCATTCCCCAAGGCCCCGTCTGTGAAGTCCGCCTGCTTGTGGTTCACCGCTATGCGCCCGGCGTTCAGAAGCTCGGCTCCACTCCCTGTGAGGTCGAGTTCTTTGGCCGCCGCGGTAAGCCCGTCAAAAAGATGCGGCTGATCCCTGCTGAGAAGGCCGTTGCCTTTGCCCGCAAGCTGCAGGGCACCCCCGGCTGCACCGTCTCGGTCTGCTGAGCCTGGGGGCTCAGGCCCTGCTGCCGCTTGGTGGCCGGGCCTTATCAGAACAGCTAAGTGCTGATCATGACCGGGAAATACACGTGGCAGTGATACAGCAGATGCTCCCCTTAGAAAAGCCCCTAGCAAAGTAGAGGCGGCGCGCTACAAAAGGGAATGTCATTCATCTAGTAAACTAGGAATACTCAATCCACAGTCGATGCAAGAAATCCACTTTCTCTATCTAATTGCAAGTGGAAATAACGACTCAATTTATAAGGTTGGCATCAGCGTAGACCCTAATGCTCGCCTCCGGCAAATCAAGGCAACATACAGAGTGCCAAAGGCATATATTGTGGAGACGATGGATGTCAATACAAGAGCGGAGGTTGTTGCACTCGAAGCAGCCCTGCACGCAAGGCTTGAGGATAGACGTACTACTCGCTATGGGGGCAGAGAGTTCTTTAAGCTAAGTCAGTCAGATCTGGAGTGGCTTAGGAATTTATACAAAGACAATACAAACGACTTTGCACAAGCTAAAGCGTATTATGGTCTTGAACTAACTGCAGCCGAGATAAGGAGCAAGGCACAAGCATTAGAGCAAGAACGCCAGGCAAGGATCAGCCATAACAGGCGCCACGGAAAGACTTACGATACTAAGCCAGCCGGGGAACTTAAGCGTTACAA
>NZ_JBSYHW010000174.1:0-1949 GCF_056108345.1 Cyanobium sp. NIVA-CYA 375
GCACTTGGCCCTCCACCCACCTGAACTGAAGACCGGATCATCCAAGAGCCGTCTCCAGAGCACCGAGGTCAGCGTTGCCGGTAACTGCCACCGACAGACCCGACAAGCCAAATCGCTGTGACGTCACTGACGTCCCTGCGCTGCCGGCAACGATGGCACCGTTCTCCCGTTCGTCTCGTGCCGGTGGCAACGTGGGGTCATGGGCACGAAAGACGACCTACACCGCCTTGAGCGTGAGCTGGAGCGCTCCCACAAGCAGGTTTCAGACGTCTCTGCACCAGAGACTGCCAGACCCTTGCTGCCTGCAGCCAAGGCCAGTAAGCCTCACAGCAGCTTGGATCTGATCCTTGGCCTTGCTGCCGCGCTTGCTGTTGTTGGCCTTGGCGTCAACACTGTGCGGCAGATGCCTGATCAGCAAGCGAAGACCCTCCGCGACGGCCTTATTGGAAGCGCTGCTGGCCTCCTGGTTGGCTATGGGGTTGGTCGATTCAGGCCCTGACCTTGCTCTTGAACATCACCGACTGCCCGTCATGACCCCCCATCAGAAGAAGCGCATTCTTCAGCTCGTTATCCCGTTGGCCGTACTGCTGCTGCTGGAGAAGATCAGTCCTGGGCTTGGCCGTGGTCTTCTCGCCTTCGGGACTCTCGCCCTGGTGGTGTACTGCTTCGTGAACGACGACAAGCCCTGGGCCCGTCGCATCCTGAACAAACCAAAGTCCTGGTGGATGAAGTAGCAGGGGTGTTCTCTCCCTCCGTCCATCCCAGTTGGGTGGGTGTGGGTTCAGCCCGCATCCGCTGCGGGGGCGCCTGCGAGAACCCCAGCTTCTTGACCACGGCGTTAGCTGTCTCCTGCCTCCCTGATCAGCTGGCGCTCAACATCTGCCAGGCTCGTCAGAAAGCCCAACACCAGCGGGGCCAACTTCTCCAAGCGATTGGTGTTGATCAGGCCATCCAAGATGAACACGGGACAACGAGCCCAGCAGTTGATGTCCCACAGATGTCAGACGATGAGCCCTCACCTGATCATTTCCGATAACCGCAACGACCCCGGCAACCCACTCGTTCTCGATGGAGAAGCCATTGACGCGGCAGCCAGCGACCCCGTGGCGATCGGCAAACTGATGGTCGATCAGGTGTGGGCAGAGGGCACCGATCCCACAGGTGGGGGCCTCTACTACGAGCGCAACAGCAACCGGCACCGGCGCCTGCAGGCCTTCGAGACAGGCTCAGAGGACTTCATGACTGGCGGCTGGGTGCGAGTGATGGTCAGTGCGGAGCAAGTGCGCAAGGAACGAGTCGGAATGGAGCAGGCCGCCAGCCGCGCTTTGGTAAGCATCCACGGCAGCCACCGAGGCGTTCTGCTGGTGGAGTTTCTGGACGTGCTCTGGCGCTAACCATGGGCGGCTACACCCTGATCGTCGACGCCAAGGGAGCAGAGGCCAGAGACTTTTATGCGCGCCACGGGTTCCGGCTGTTTCAGGACACGCCGCGCAGCCTCTATTTGCCACTGGGCGGCTGATCCAACTCCGCCTACCCGAGCAGGCATTACTTCCCGGCTGCCAGCAGGAGGAACATATGGACGAGAGTGCCAAGGAAAGGCACCAGCAAGAAGAGATGAGCGCCCCCTTGGAGAACATTCAGATCAGCTGGGGCGATGAGATCGCCAGGGTTGAATTCAGGCCTGCCTGGAAGGGCATGAGCTGCCCATGGCGACATCTCGCCAGGTTGCAACCCGATCAGTCCTGGCTTGATTTGCCTGAACCCGACATCAACAAGCAGTCGCAGGTCTATGTCACCAGGGAATTAACGGCGCCCATCCCCCCGGAAGCCGTCGCAGCAATAGAACTGGCGGAAGCAGGAGCCGCAGAAGCCTTCGTAGTGGACCCCGCCGATCAAGTTGGCCAAGGCGGTGCTCAGCAGCAAGAACGTATCGAAGCGGTCTGGCAACT
>NZ_JBSYHW010000175.1:0-1940 GCF_056108345.1 Cyanobium sp. NIVA-CYA 375
GGAGGAGCTGCACGTGGCCAGCACCTGGGTGGACGAAGACGAAAGCAGGCAGCTTCGCCGCCGCTGGCGCGGCAACGACGACCCCGACCTGCCCAACCACAGCAATCTGACCAAACTGAGCGCCTGGCTCGATCGCAGCCCCGGCCCGCCGCTGCCCCACTACACGCCGATGACGCCGCGCCTAGTGGCCGAAGCCATCCTGCCCGGGCTCACTTCCTGAGGCCGCCAGGGCCCGCTCCAGTTGATCGAGCCAGCGATCGGGGCTGAAGCGGGCCGCCTGGGCCAGCCCCCGCTGCCGCCACTGCTGCCGCTCCTGGGGGGTGCGCTCCAGCACGGTCTGCACCGCCGCCGCCGCCGCCTTGATCCACCACCCGCGCGGCTCGGCTCCAACCGGGCAGGGCGGCAGGTATACCGCCGCATCCCCGCCCACCTCCCGCATCGGGTTTCGATCGGTGCTGATCACCGGGCAGCCGCAGGCCAGCGCTTCGAGAACCGGCCAGCCGAAGCCCTCCCACCAGGAGGGGAACAGCAACGCCTCCGCGGCGCTGTACAACGCCCGCAACTGGAGCTGCTCCACACTCGGCAGATGCACTACGGCAGCCTGGAGCTGTGGATGGGCCTGCAGCACAGCCTTTGCCGGGGCCTCCAGATGGCCCACCAGAACGAGCCGCATCCCTGGATGCCGGCGTTGCAACGCGGCGAACACCGAGCACACCCCCTGCCGGTTCTTGTACCAGTAGCCACCCACATGCAGCACAAACGGCCCCTGCTCCAGCTCTGCTGCCAGGCTCCGCAGCTGCTCTCGGGCCTCTCCTGGCGCCATCGGCTTGAAAGCCGCTGGCAGGGGATTGGTTAACACCGTGATCGGGGGGCGGCTGGGTGCCAGCTCCTGCTCCAGATCGGCCGCACTGGCTGCCGACACGGCTGCGAATTGCCGGCCCTGCCGAAAGCCCCAGCGAATCAGCTGCTGATAGAGCCTGCCGCTGCAACCCACCGGCTGCTCGGCAAACTCACCGCGGCACGCCCGCAGGGCCAGCAGGTCGTGGCACACAATCAAGTGGGGCCGATGCCGGATCCAGGGGACCCATGGTCCTAGCGCCTGATCCAGAACCAGCACCCGGGTGCCCGCCGGCCAGTGCCATTGTTGCCAAAGCAGCAGTGGTGGGAAAAGAACGAACTGATCCAGATATCCCAGCCACTTGGCCGCCCCACTGCCGGCTGCGCCCAACCGGCCCAGCAGCACAGGTGCCGTGAGCGCTCGCACCGCATGTCCGCGCTCCCTGAGCCCCTCCTCCACCTGCTGGCGGTAGAGAGCCATGCTCCGCCCTTCCATTGGCGGGTAATGGCCCAAAAGCACCAGCATCCAACCAGCCGCGTACTGCAGCATGATCGCTCATGTCACTGCGATCAGCCCAACCCACGCCCCCTGTGAAGCTGCTGCGCCTGATCCACTCCCTCGATCCAGCTGCCGGCGGACCGGTGCAGGGAATCCACCAGATCTCGCCGTTGCTTTCCGAGCGGGGGGTTATCACCACGGCCGTGAGCCTCGATGCGGCCAATGCCCCCTGGCTTTCCCTGCCGGCCACCGCCGGCTTTCAGGCCGTGGGTCTTGGGCCTGGCCGGGGCACCTATGGATATCGCCGAGCGCTGGTGGCCGATCTCCTGCCCCTGGTGGCGGCTGCCGATGCGGTGGTGATCCATGGCCTCTGGCAATACCACACCTTCGCCGGATGGCGCGCTTTGCGCCGCCTCGGCCCGGATAGCCCGCCCTACTGGGCCTATCCCCACGGCATGCTCGATCCCTGGTTCCGGCACACCTATCCCATCAAGCACCTAAGGAAGTGCCTCTACTGGCCTTGGGCCGATTACCGGGTACTGCGTGATGCCGATGCCGTGTGCTTCACCAGCGAGCAGGAACGGCTGCTGGCCCGCCGCTCCTT
>NZ_JBSYHW010000176.1:0-1910 GCF_056108345.1 Cyanobium sp. NIVA-CYA 375
AGGTTGTGCAGCACCTGCTGCACACGCAGCGCATCGCCCAGCCGCAGCGGCCCCGCGGGCGGCGCGGACACCTCGAGTGGCACGCCGTTCTCCGCCGCCACCGGCTGGTGCAGCGCCGCCACCGCCCGCAGCAGCGCCACTGGGTCGAAGGGTGCCGGTTCGAGCCGCAGGCGCCCGAACTCCAGCCGCGACCCGCATAATTAGGTCGATGCGATAGGGTGAGCCTTCTAATTCTAGCAGGCTTGCGGGGCTTATCGACTCAACGGTAACTGGCTGAATGTCGTTTTCTGAAATCCCATGATTGATTAGAGGCTGCCTGTTTCCAGATGCTAGGGAGCCTCTGGGTAACAATGATTTGACGTTGACCGGGGAGTGGAAACTTTTGGGAGAATGATTTTGGGCTGCTTCTACCCATGATTATCTTATTTTCACTGATTTAAGGGGAGTATTGGATTGTTTTAGGCTCAATACGGTGCCCAGACGATAGCCTAATTGTTCGCTTTTCCTGTCGACAGTAGGTAGCGGTGAGCGATATATAGATTCGTGAGTGCTGCAGGCATATTGGCCTTGCGGTGGTTCTTGGCCATGCCACGGAGCCGAGTTTTTCTAAACCCAAACTGCTCCTTGATAATACGAAATGGTGAGCAACCTTGGCACTGATGTGAGCCTTTGCCGTTTCAACCAGATCCAGTAATCGTCCATCCGGGGTGTTGGGTAGTGCTCTCCATTTACCTGGCCTCATGGTAACCCGATCAGTGATGTTCTTGTCGGCATTCTCAGCCTGCTTCTCGCAACCTCGATCAGCGCATCTTCCATAGCTGGATCACTGAGTTTGTACCACTGCTGCATCAGGTTAATCCTCAGCATGGTGGCCAAGGGATACGGCGGACGGCCACCTTTGCTGCTTGCTTTTGGATAAACAGGCTCGACCAGATCAAGCAACGGATGCCAGGGCACAACCTGATCCAGCTCGGCCACAAATTTCTCCTTCTTGGTGCGCTTTTTGGTGGCGGTCTGCTCGTAATCGGAAAAGCCAAGTTGCTTGCCGCACATCACCTCAGTACTGTCCTTGGTTTATGCCCCTAGCGCAATCAGCCTGCGTTTTCCAGAGTCTCTCTAGACCGCCGAAGTTAGGCGTATACTTGTCGTCTTAGTCTGGGTTAAGCCCCAGCTCACGGGTTCCAGCTGAATCTAAGATTGCATAATTATACAATCTTAGATTCTTCTCCGTTGTTCAGTTCGGATAGCCTCTGAAAATAGAAGGGCACTGGCTCAACAATAGCGCCGCTCCATGGCAAGGTGCTGTGATAGGAAAAAGAGAATGCGCCATAAATCCATCGTTTCCTCCTATCTGTATGCACCGCACTGAGTCACTGCGGTGCATCTACAGGTCGCTCAATGTTGCTCTGCGAACTGTTGAATCAAGTAGTGAGATAGGCTTTTTGGTATCATGTTGACTTGTGGAGATTTTATTGTACACTTGGCATGACAAAATGCAAACTTGATAACCGTTTTGTGGGATCAGGTGGCCCCCGGTTGCCGCCGTAGCCGGCCCGGTTCCGGACTACCTGGCAAAAGTCCACGGTGGCTGGCAAGCCCCTCCTCAGAGTTGTGGCTTGCCAGCTCAGCTCGCTGATGATACGGGTTTGATCAATCGCATACCGTCTGTCGTGACTAGTCAGCAGGTCATCGAGCGCATGCAAATAACTTCCACCACCTCATTGTTCGTGCGCTCCCTCTGCAGCATTCTCCCCGCCCGCACCCGCGGGGCCTGCCGGCGCCGGCAGGCGGAGGCCCTGCAGCGCCAGTGGCTCAGCCGGCTCGCCTGGGGGCCCAGGGCCGCCTAAAAGTCTGTCCCGATAGCTCTTGGCGGGGCTGTCAGCATTGGGTTCGCTCGGCGGGTCTCAGTG
>NZ_JBSYHW010000177.1:0-1888 GCF_056108345.1 Cyanobium sp. NIVA-CYA 375
ATCTCGTTCATGAACGAGCTGGCCAACCTGGCCGAACACCTCGGCGCCGACATCGAGCGGGTGCGCATCGGCATTGGCTCCGACCCGCGCATTGGCTTTCAGTTCATCTGGCCCGGCTGCGGCTACGGCGGCTCCTGCTTCCCCAAAGATGTGCAGGCCCTGGTGCGCACTGCTCAGCAGGCCGGTTACGCGCCAGAGCTGCTCCAGGCCGTGGAAGCGGTGAACCAGTTTCAGAAGCAACGCCTGCACCGCCTGATCAGCCAGCACTTCGGTGGCGACGCCGGCCTGGCCGGGAGGCGCTTTGCGGTGTGGGGCCTGGCCTTTAAGCCCAACACCGACGACATGCGGGAGGCGCCCTCCCGCGAGCTGCTGGAGGCGCTCTGGGCCGATGGCGCCACGGTGGCGGCCTACGACCCCAAGGCGGCAGAGGAAGCCGAGCGGATTTACCCGGAAGCTCTGGCTGATGGGAGGCTCGTGCTGGCTGCCACCAAGGAAGAAGCCACCGAGGGCGCCGATGCCCTGGTGATCTGCACCGACTGGAAACGCTTCATGGCGCCCAATTTCGATCAGTTGGCCACCGCCCTGCGCCAGAAGCTGATCTTTGATAGGCGCAATCTCTACGACCCGGAGCGGCTGGCCGAGCTGGGGTGGACGTATTTACGCGATTGGGCGGGGGGCTTCGGTGCAGGCGGTGCTCTGGCGTCAACCACCCTTGCCTCCCGCTGCCTTCCCCTGCAGCACCGCCTCCCTTCAGCCCGCCCCTCCCTCTCGAAAGACCCTTCCGCTCAGCTTCAACCCGGGAAACCACTCACCCATCGCAGCTAGTACTGCAGTTCCATGGCGTGATCGGGATGGGTGCGCCCTAGCTACGGTGATGTCAGATGGTCAAAGCCTTCCGGGGCTGCCTGCTCCAGTCCCGCCGCCCCGGCTGCTGGATCTCCAGGGCTGGTCAACCCTTGTGGCCGGTTCCCTGCTGCTGCTGATTTCGTTCACCACCAACTATGGCGATGACAACTTCTCCCGCTTCCGCAGACTCCCGGCCCATGACCAGGTCGGAGTGGGTCTCCACATTGCCGCCCTGGCGGCGCTTGTTGGCGATGTTCAACTGGCGTCCCGTCTACGACATCGAGCAGCGAACGAGGCAGCTGAGGATCGAAACCGAGCAGCTGAGGGAAGAGAACAGGCGGCTCGCCGAGCTCGAATCCAGAATGGATGCCTTGCTGCTCAATGCCGATTCCACCTCGCAGACACCTCCCGCAACCGGCTCCAACTGAGTGAAGCCCTGGCTGTGTTGCTGGAGGAGCTCAGGCCGCCAACGGGCTGAACCAGGCTGCAGTTCGTGAGGCCCTCACCAGCTCAGAAAGTCGATGGCGACAAATACCCCCCCCCAGCTCACTCGGCAGGCGCCAGCACCTTTCGGCTGCGAGCGGAGTCCCGCCCAATGCCGCTGCCGACATGGTGTTCCTCTCGGTGTGTCAAGCGACATCGAAAACTGGGCCACTTCCTACACCGAAAACTGCGCCACCCCTGAGCAGGTCTGGGGCCTTGTTTCCGTAGTGGTTCCGCCTTGGCTGCTCCGGCGGTGCCTCTGCTTGCTCATGGTTTTCTTGTCTGGTTGCGTTGGTTGTCGTCTGGTATTGATGCCGGTGAGGTTGCTCCGGCTGTTTTCCCCTCAGACCTCCTTGGCTGGTGTCGGTGGCGGTAAGCCGCCGATGCCAGCCAAGGAGGAGCCGCCCGCCTGCGGGCGGAACAGTCCGGACCGGTGACTTTCAGGAAAGTTGTCACTCCTTGGCTGCCATTTAAGCGGCCTGGATTAAGGGTAGCGCCATGAGCGGATCGGGCTCTTCTGTTGGCTTGTTTATCCACACTTCTGCCGGTTGACTCCAGC
>NZ_JBSYHW010000178.1:0-1864 GCF_056108345.1 Cyanobium sp. NIVA-CYA 375
CAGCTTCTGACGCAGGGCGGTGGCCAGCTGATCGAAGTTGGGGGCCATGAACCGCTTCCACTCCGTGCAGATCACCAAGGCATCGGCGCCCTCGACGGCCTCTTCTTTGGTGCTGGCAAGCACCAGCCGCCCATCAGCCAAAGCCTCGGGGTACAGCCGCTGGGCTTCCTCAGCGGCCTTGGGGTCGTAGGCCGCCACCGAGGCGCCATCAGCCCAGAGAGCCTCCAGCAGCTCGCGCGACGGCGCCTCGCGCATGTCGTCGGTGTTGGGCTTGAAGGCCAGGCCCCACACCGCAAAGCGCCTCCCAGCCAGGCCCTTGGCCCCGCCGAAGTGCTGGCTGATCAGGCGGTGCAGGCGTTGCTTCTGGAACTGGTTCACCGCTTCCACGGCTTGCAGCAGCTCGGGTACATAGCTGGCCTGCTGGGCGGTGCGCACCAGGGCTTGCACGTCTTTGGGGAAGCAGGAGCCGCCGTAGCCGCAGTCGGGCCAGCTCGTTCATGAACGAGATGAGTTCGGCAGGGCTCCGCTCGAATCAAGCAGGGGGCTGATGCCTGCCGAGTGGGCCGGTGCAAGAGACGCCAAAAACTTGCCGTACCAGAAGGCGCCTCACGGCCTGCAGCCCTGTCAGCGCTCGGGCCTCAGCCGGCGTGCTCTGCCAACCAGACCGCCAGGTCGGCTGGTCCGCCGAAATCGAGCAACGCCTCGGCCAAGGCCTCCAGCCGCTCCAACGGCAGGGCTTGGATTTCAGCGGTGGTGGCGTCGCTCAAGGGGCCGCAGCGGCGGTTGAGCTGGCGCAAGGTGACGGCAGCAGCCTCAGCCGCACGGCCGCGGGCCTCGCCTTGGGCTTCACCTTCCTGCCGACCCCGATCCAGAAGGTCCTGGGCGGCGCGGGTGTGGAGTAGTTGGTCGGTAGGAATGCCGGCGAACACCATGATTTCCTCGGGGCTAAGTGTGGGAAACCGCTCAAACAGCATAGTGAGAACGGTGGAAAGCAGATCCGGCCGGCGCTCGAGGATCTGTTGCGAGCTGGCCGGCAGTTCGGCCTCTGGTCGCACCGGCAGCGTTAGCAGGGTGAGCAGTGGATCGAGATCAGGCTGCTGGCCCAGCTCCTCCAGGCTGAGCCAGATCACCCCATCCACAAACACCTGCAACTGCTGCGGCAAAAGGGCGGGGCCAAGCTTGAGGCGCCGGTGCGGCACCACCACGACCACGGCCAGATGCTGCACCTGGGGGTTGAGCTGCAGAAAGCGAAAGCTCTGGGCCCCCAGCCGGTGCTTGAACCCCGGCTTGGCGTGCATCTGCACCTCCAGCAGCACCACCGGCTGCTCCGGCGTACCCGTATCCCCAGAGCGGGGCCAGAACGCCCCATCGAGACGATGGTTGGCAGCTTTCAGCTCCGGCGCCTCAAAACGGTAGAGCGCATCGCCAGGCGCATCCGGCCCCAGGGAGGGAGGCTCAGCGGCACCATGCGGCAAGAGCAAGGCGATCAGATCGGGCGCGCTCTGAAACAGCCCGTAGAACCAGTGATCGGTTTTCAAACCCCACCCACTGACACCGGTCAGCCCTCTGCTGGCTGATCAGGCCATGCAGGCGCTGTTTCTGGAACTGGTTCACCGCTTCCACGGCCTGGAGGAACTCGGGCACATACCCAGCCTGCTGGGCAGTGCACCAGGGCCTGCACATCTTTGGGGAAGCAGGAGCCGCCATAACTGCAGCCAGACCCGCTCAGGTCTTTGGCGGTCTTAGCTCCTCAAGCAGCACTGACAGGGCCTCACTCAGTTGGAGCCGGCGGTGACTTTCAGGAAAGTTGTCACTCCTTGGCTGCCATTCAGGCGGCCTTGATTAAGGGTAGCGCCATGAGCGG
>NZ_JBSYHW010000179.1:0-1856 GCF_056108345.1 Cyanobium sp. NIVA-CYA 375
TATCGACGCATTAGTCATGTCCTCAAGCCCCCGGATGTACTGATCAGAGGGGTGACAACTTTCCTGAAACTGGGGGAGAGAGCAACACCAGAATCGCGGGCTTCAAGCAGGAGCTCTTTTCCTCTACGAACCAAGCCCCCTCCACCGGCGCTTCCTCGCCTACATAGCCAACGAACAGGCAGGGCCAACTGAAGGCGAGGAGCCCAACTGCTAACACATTGCCCAAAAGGCAACGTTTTAGCAGTAATAATCATCCAGCTTTATGTATTTATTCATAGCCCAACCTGGACACCAATTCTTTGAAGCTATTCGACGCATCAATCTCGGCCTGGTCATTATCTGAAATTGGCCTGCGGGCTCGCGAAGAGATGTCGGTCGTTGAGCCTCGCCCGCTGTCTCCACTGAGCTTGATTTCACCAAAGCAATTGAGAAACTCAGGGCTATAATCTAAGTCAAGAAGCGCGCAAACGCTTTCCATGAATGCCATTGGATTAACGCAAAAGTCTTCATAACGACGCATTGGCACTTTCTGATAGCGATCAAGAAATGCCAGGTATCGGCGGCAGTACTCCTCCAGGCTACTTGGACTGAATTGCTTGTGCCAGTCTTGGGCGACTAAACTAAGGTAGCTGTCGAGGGGATGTCGAACAGTGACGACCGAAATCAGCTGATACTCATCAGCCAAAAAATCGCAGATTGGCGTAATTTCAGCTGGCTGCTGACCCATGCAAAAATCAGTGTGACTGTGATCGCGAACCACAAGATCCATTCCATCATTCACGCAGATCTTCACCGTTTGAGCCATGCGGCTGGCGAAGTCTTCCTTGATCTCTTCAAGGGTGAGCTTTCGATAGCTTCTTTCAAGAAGCAATAAGGGATTTGTGGGCTCAAATTTGTGGCCAAAGCGATTTAGTGGATTCACTTCACTTATTAAGGCCACATGAGGCATCGCTGCAAGGCACTTGCTTATCACAGTGCCGCCAGTACAGGCCAGATGGTGAATCGTGCGGACTGCCACTTTTCCTGAAGCCCGTTGCGCCAATCTGCTCGCAATCCTCCCCGCGCTGCGCGCGAGCGCTTTGACATGCTGAGAGCCAGGCCCCGCCTCTAGACCCGCTGCCGCCAGCGACTCCTGAAGACTCAGCAGCACCGATTGACGCTGCGCAGCTTGGACCGCCTCAGGCGGTGCACCCTCCTTAGCTGCCTGCACAAAAGCCAGGGCCACTTGCTGCTGCTGCTTGCCTGCATCAGACCCAGGCTTGATCGTCTGCAGCAACGCCACTCCGTAACGCAGCCATTCAGCTGGGTCGTGACTCTCCAGCTGGTGGCCTGCGATCACCCCCTGCCAGTCGCCTCGATCGAAGGTCTCGCGGCTCATGACTGCGCATTGCCCTCTCTCTGCCCATCATGAAGGGTGTATCCCCATCGAGCGCAGCGGCTATGTGGGCCTGGTCACCGGCACCTGTTTTGCCGCCGCAGGCCGGCTCCTGTTCATCGCCGTGGGCACACTTCCCGAGCAAGACGGCCACGCCGACCTCCAATACGTCCTCGCCGTGGCCCGCTCCATTGGCCGCCACATGGATGCACCTCGCATCGTGGTGACCAAGAGCACCGTGCCCGTCGGTACGCCGACAAGGTGGCAGGCGTCATCCGCACCGAACGGCATGCCCGCGGCGTGGCGAGCCCGTTTGAGGTGGTGTCGAAGCCCGAATTCCTCAAGGGGGCCTCCGCCGTGGCCGATTTCCAGAGGCCCGATTGCATCGTGATCGGTAGCTCCAGCCCCGGTGACTTTCAGGAAAGTTGTCACTCCTTGGCTGCCATTCAGGCGGCCTTGATTAAGGGTAGCGCCATGAGCG
>NZ_JBSYHW010000180.1:0-1849 GCF_056108345.1 Cyanobium sp. NIVA-CYA 375
GAGGCTGTTAGCAAGCCCTGCAGTGCGTTCTTGCCCTCGTGATTGAGCAATGACTTTGCAATGCTATGGGTAAAGTTGCCGTAGGCGTCGCCCGCATAAGACACCTGACTCTTTGTTGACGAGTAAAAAAAGTATAGGCTATTAAAAGAGGACTCCGACGAACGCATTGCATCCTGAATGCTGGATTCTCCTTTTATGTATTGCGCCCCAGAGTAGCAGGCGTCCACTATCTTCACGGCATTGGAGGGTGAAAGCCCGCGCAGTAGGTCATCAAGCCGGCTGTTCGACAGTGAGGTGGTATTCTTGTTCGTGGAATGATAGTTTGAAAATGGAAATAAGAATTGTCCGTCACCCAAAATGCCGTGACCAGAGTAGTAAAAGAACACTTCATCTATAACCTCACTGCGCCACTGGTCAATAGATTCGCATATCCTTTCTAGGGCTTGACTCGAGTGCTGGTAACCCGAAAGCTCTAGCATCAACTTATACTTTTTTGTTTCCTCAATGATGTTACAAACCAGGCTATGGTCATTCTGGCAGGAAGGAAGACTTTCTTCGTGATCATACTCAGATATGGAAAGAATAATTGCTGCATTGCGGGTCAAGGCGATTTCCTCTCTACGGGTCTTAAGTGGATTCAGGCCTGTTCGAAGATGCGCGACAAATAAGTAAAAAGAGTTTCCAGGTGAATTAAAATGAGCAGCGATATAGCTCTCTGGCTCGTCTCCTATCCGCTCATAACCCAAACCCCATCTGCTCAGTCTTCTGAGGATCAGTCTCGCCCGGTTGGCTCGTCTTAGGCGGGCGGCCCCGGCGCTTGCCGCCACCTGTAACTGCAGCTGGAGCAGCCTTCTTCCCGCCCTTGCCATGCAGGCCCTGAGCCACCTCCTCGGCGTAACGCTCGGCATTCATGGCCAGGAGGCGGGCGAGCACCTCGTCGCGCACAGCGTCGGGCCAGCGGTAGCGCC
Organism: Cyanobium sp. NIVA-CYA 375; assembly: GCF_056108345.1. Classification (NCBI taxonomy): domain Bacteria; kingdom Bacillati; phylum Cyanobacteriota; class Cyanophyceae; order Synechococcales; family Prochlorococcaceae; genus Cyanobium; species Cyanobium sp. NIVA-CYA 375. The sequence goes on from NZ_JBSYHW010000180.1 coordinate 969, forward strand.
AGGGCAATTTCTTTCTGCCTTTGATAGCTTCATGGGAGCGCAGCTGTGCCTGGAAGGCCATGGCGTCGTCCGCATCCCAGAAGAACAGCTCGCCACTGTCGATGCGCTCCTGCAGCTCATCGGGGAGTTGGGCGTCGTCTTCGGTGTCGAGATAGTCGAGCCCGAAGCCGCAGGCGGTGGGCACATCGCTCCAGCCGTAGGCGGCCAGCACCGCCTGATCCATTTCGCCGTGGAGCCTGCGCAGCTCCAGGTGACCGCTACTGGATTCGGCGGGATCGTGGAAGCGGTTGTAGGTGCTGGTGAGGCCTTCGTTGTTGTCAGCCAGAAGATTTGACCGAAAGGAGTAATAGTCTTCCCCGATCAGGGTGACGTGAGCAAGTGAGTCGCTAGGAGGCTCGTCGCTTAAAATATTCTCAACCACAGGAAATGGAAAAGTTTCTAAGCAGTCCGACGCGGTGTAGCGCAGTCGATCCTCAAGTGTGGAAGCGAAAGTTCTAGCCCAGGATTCATGAACCCTTCCTTGCAGCAAGGCAAATACGCTGTATTCTCCGGAAGCAATTGCATAGTGGGGTGACGCTAGATATGTATCGGCTGGCAAAAAGGTGAATGCCAGATGTTTTGATGGTACTGGGTGACATATGAAGCGATCGAGCGCTTTGATTGCGAATCTTAGGCCTGGCCTTGTTTCCCCAAACTGCCACCATCGCTCTCGAAGTCTATCGCGCTTGCATTTAAGCCTTTCAGGCTTGACTCTTTGTTCGACAATTGAGAACAGGTCTCCATACTTCTTTGCCTCCTCCTCTGGCATTTCATCGAAGTCGATTATGTAGCGCTTGATTTCGTAACACGAAGAATTCAAGATCTCGTCCCCGCCAATAAAC
>NZ_JBSYHW010000181.1:0-1831 GCF_056108345.1 Cyanobium sp. NIVA-CYA 375
AGCATGTGGATGTAGTCCGCTACATCAACAGTGAAGACACCGTGCCGACGCTGCCGCCGCCGACCGGCAAGATCTTTGGCCCTGATATGCAGGAAAGCAATGTCGAGAAGGTCCGGGCGGAGCGTGAGCGTGGCTATGAACAGCTGAATTCACAGTTCGCCACCACCAAGGGGCTGATCGCCTTCCATGACGCCCAGGCTGACGGTGCGGATGAGCAGGCCCGCGCCATCAATCGGGCCTTCGAGCACATCGGTGTGGCCCGCTCCTTCACGCTCAACAAAGGCAGCATCAGCTACAACCACAACATGGCGGAGACCTACCGGGAAGGGATTCTCAAGGTGGGTGGCTGAGGCGCCTCAGGGTGCGTCTGCCTGCCGGGTCCGAGAGTGACGTTGCCGCCTGCTTCCTCCGGCCCTTGATGACGCAGCCTGCCGCCGCCGCTGCCCCCCGCCGCCCGGTGGATCTGATCGTGGCCGGTGGCCTGGTGGTGACGATGGATCCGTAGCGGCGGCTGATCGCTGATGGGGCCGTCGCCATCGATGCCGGCCGCATCGTGGCGGTGGAGGCGCGGCAGCGGGTGGAGGCGGCCTTTCGCGCGGCCGAGCGCATCGACGCCAGTGGACGCACCGTGATCCCCGGGCTGGTCAACGGCCACGCCCATCTGCCGATGACCCTGTTCCGCGGCCTGGCAGACGATCAGATCAGGATCTCGACGACTGGCTGCAGCACACGATCTTCCCCGCCGAGGCGATGAACGTGGACGAGGCGTTCGTGCGCTGCGGCACCCGCCTGGGCCTGGCGGAACTGGCAGCCGCGGGGCTGCGGGGCCTGCTGGGACAGGTGTTGATCGACTTTCCAGCCCCCGATGCCGCCGACCATTCCGCCGCCATGGCCTGCAACGCCCGCTTCGTGGATCGCTGGTCGGGCCATGCCCTGATCACCCCGGCGATCGCCCCCATGCCCCTGCACGGTGGGCGATGCGCATCTGATCAAAGCCCATGAGCTCGACCTGCTGGCAGGCCACGGGGTGGGGGTGGTGCATAACCCGCAGTCGGACATGAAGCTGGCCTCGGGCGTGGCGCCCCTGCCGGCGACGCTGCAGCGGGACCTGGCGGTGGGCCTGGGCACCGATGGATCGGCCTCCAACAACGACCTCAGCCTCTGGGAGGAGATCGACACCGCCGCCAAGCTGCACAAGCTGATCTGCAGCGACCCCAAGGTGGTCTCGGCGCAGGAGGCGTTCGAGATGGCCACGATCCGCGGCGCCAGGGCCCCGCATCTCGACGATCAGATCGGCTCACTGGAGGTGGGTAAACGGGCGGATCTGGTGGTGCTCGAGATGGAGCCGATCAACCGGATTCCCGTCAGCAGCATCTACTCGGCCCTGCTGTACGCCACCAAGGCCAGTGATGTGGCCACGGTGGTGGTGGTGGGCCAGGTGCTGCTGCGCAAGTGCTGTCTGCAGACCCTTGATCAGGCCGCGATCGAGGCCGAGGCCCTGGCTCTGCGGCGCCAGATCATCGAGCGGCTGGGCATGCCGATCTGACTGCGGACGAGGCCGGGACCCAGGCGCTCAGGGCTGGCTGCTGCCGGCCTGCGCTGCCTGCAGCAACCTTGGCAGCAGCTGCTGCATCAGCACGCTCTGCAGCACCAGATCGATAAGCACCACCACGAAGATCACGGCGAGCAGGTGACCGCCCAGCGTCTCCGCCGTCGCCGCTGGGATGCCGCGCAGATGGAGCAGCTCATCGACCAGAGCTAGCGCCAGGCCCAGCGGCACGGCCCCGCGCATGCCGCAGCCGGCCACGATCAACCGATCCCGCGGCGGCAC
>NZ_JBSYHW010000182.1:0-1805 GCF_056108345.1 Cyanobium sp. NIVA-CYA 375
CTTATAATAATATAGGCGTCACTGCTAACAAGTCAATAGTCTTCAAAGGGGGAACTATTTCTCAACTTTTAGTACCATCCGGCGGTGTCGGCTCACCTGTCTTTGGAAATATTGAAGTTAGGTATGTAGGCGGCTCATCTGTGCTAGGCACGATTGCAACAACATCGACAGGGACTTTTACATTCAGTGCCCCAATTGCTCTTAACCTGGGTCAAGAGTTACTATTTACAGGTTCAGGTACTAATTCTTCTGTACGTTTATCAAGCTTTACTGTTGAAGATGCACCAGTGCCACCAGTGCCAGTACCTGGTCCATTGCCCCTTCTAGGCGCAGCTGCTGCATTCGGCTGGAGCAGGAAGCTCCGTAAAAGAATAAAGTTAACTCCCTAATCATTGCTGATAAACTCTCAAGAGCCATCTCAACTTTCTATCTTGTTTCACCGAGACTATCGGTGTTTCCAAGGTGGTCATCTTAAATTGTATGATTATGTCAATCACGTTGACTCCGCAGATTGGCTCACTTCATCTATCTACGTTGCCCCCACCAGCAATAAAGATCATTTGTGGCTAAATCATCCCAATTTAGTTCATAACTATGACCCTTTAAGCGCTGATATTCTTTTTGTAGCTGGCACTGATTGGAGGGCTTTAAGCTCCTTTCCAAATATCGAAGAAGATATTCCTGTTATTAATCTAATTCAACATGTTAGGCACGCTAACCCTTCGCTAGAGCTTTATTCCTATCTTTCTAAAAAGGCCATTCGTATTTGCGTTAGTAATGAAGTAGCTGAAGCTATACGAAGTACTGGAATTTGCAATGGCCCGATCTATACAATTACTAATTGTATAGATCGCGATTTAATGGAGCAATTTAGAACTAATGCCTTTCAACAGAATAAGGTGCTGATAGCAGGCACTAAGCAGCCTAGCCTTGCTAATGAATTGCTAAACCGGCTTTTGGCAAAAAATATTAACGCTTGTTGTCTTGACAGCCACACTGATAGATTAGATTATCTACAAAAAATTAGTAATTCATATATCATCGTCACTCTTCCTAATCAAACTGAAGGTTTTTACCTACCTGCGTTGGAGGCAATGGCGATGGGAAAACCTTTAATTTGTCCAGATTGCATTGGCAATCGTAGTTTTTGTTACGATAGCATTAATTGTCTCATGCCTCCACTCAATATAGCGAGTCTTGAGAACGCCGTACTAAGCCTTCTTGCAAACGCAGATCTTGCCAATAAACTTGCAATGAATGGTCTTTCTCAAAGCCTAGCTCATAATATTCACAAAGAAAGAAGCTTATTCCTTGATCTCCTAAAGAATGTCTGCAATAATCTATGACAAATGATGATTCTTTCTTGAACAATTGCATCATAACTGGCTTGCATAGATCGGGGACTACGCTTATTTGTCACTTATTAAATAAGCTTCCTGACGTTGTAGCATTGGATGAACCTATGGATGTATCGAATTTCATAGATGCGTCTAAAAGTCAAGTCCTTGATATTCTTAATACCTTTTTTCATTCTCAGCGTGATCAAATTCATTTAACTAGACAAGCAAAAAGTAAATCAATGGGAGGTATAGTGCCACCAAATCAGCTCTCGGATATCTCGAAGTCAGGAGTCCGCATATCGGTAGTAGATAGTTATGTTATGAATGTTACGAATGTCAACACTACAAATTTTAGTTTATATATTAAACATCCAGCGGTATTTACAGCCATGCTTCCCTTGCTAGAAAAGCACTTTTCCTGTGTTGTAAGCATTAGAAACCCCTTATCAATTCTTTTATCTTGGA
>NZ_JBSYHW010000183.1:0-1743 GCF_056108345.1 Cyanobium sp. NIVA-CYA 375
GCCGCCTTGGCCTTGGCTGCTGCTGCATCCAATTCCTAGGCGGCTCTGCTTGTGTGCCTCAACTCAACCGCTTCGCGCAAGGGGTAGACCGAGCCCACGCAGTAGGCAAATAGCAGTCGCATGGTCCACCGGTGCGTGGAAGGCTTCGCCTACATGAGCGGGCGAACCCCCTTCTCACCGCTGGGATCCCCTTGGCTTGCGCGGGGATGAGAATCGCCTAGAGATCCAGCTCATGCACCAGATCGAACAGGAAATACGCCTGGGGATCGGGCGAGAGCCAATCTCCGGGTGATGGAGGGAGCAGAGTGGCCTGTTCAGGCTGCCAAGGACGGAAGGATATGGGCTTCTGCATGACCCATCTTATCACCCGGATCCATTGTGGTCACTGTGATATGGGCAGATTTAAGGGCGCCCGTGGAGAACGGGTGGCGCTCATACGTACGCAATAGGCCCCTAGTGCCAGAATCCCTTTGCAATAGCTCCGCGAAGGCGGGGCTTGACATCCATAAGGTTTTATTATAGACCATAGCTTGCCTTAGGTTGACAAAGCAGGGCTGTTCTGTGGTATGGTTTTGGAAAGGTAATTTCAAATCATGTTCAACGTGTTTTCCTCAAAAACCTTGTTGGCGGGAGCCGTTGCTTCTGTTGTGCTTGGAGCTGCGCCTTCTCAAGCTTTCGGCACAATTAACTTTAATACTACCAGCTCTATAAATACCGCAAGCCAAGTATTTTCCACCCCGGGCTCTAGCACAAGTTTAACCTTGTCCAACTCAAATAGTACTGGCAGCTCCCCGGGGACGATCAATACCAACCCACAAGGCTGGTGTGCTTTCACTGCTGTGGGTACCTCCAGTGGCAGCGCTGGTCGCTGCGGTTATGGAACAAGTCCTGCAAGTGGTGTTTCAAGTTTTCAACTTTCTCTGAACAAATCTTCGATTATTACTGGTTTCAACGTTTCGTCGTTCGAAACCGCCAACATTTCTCAAGGATTCGTTGGGTTCTCCACAGATAACATCAGCTTTACTGACATTAATTTCACTGGTACAGGTTCTCAATCGCTTAGCTTCCTTGCTGGAGCCAATCAGGATATTTATGTTAGAACATCAGCTGTTTTCCAGCCGACTAGTAACACTGGTATCTTCCGAATTTCATCCCTCACCGTTGCGGATGCTCCCGTACCTGTTCCGGGACCTCTGCCGATCTTCGGTGTAGCAGCAGCATTTGGCTGGGCCCGGAAACTTAGGCAACGGAGTCTTGCCTGAATCATATTCAGACGTCTTTCTAATAGGTTCTAAGCACAGGCATACTGCCTGTGCTTTTTTTATAAGTTATTTCCAGCTTTTTAGCCTGCATACTACTTGCATTTCTTTGCTTTGAAGAAACTTAAGTAGCAGTTCCTGCCCATTGGCGTATTCAATTCTTTCCGATTAATTTCTTTATATTAATGACTGCTGCGCTGGTTTCCCTATGACATTTAAGAATCCCGTGCTGGCGATTCTTGGTGGAGAACCAGCTTTTTCTATGCCGCGTCATGTTGGCACTCCTTTTATTCCTCCGCGCGATTTAGTTCATACATCGTTAGATGAGATCCGTGATTCCAAGCGATTTACGAATGATGGTCCGTTTGTCCTGCAGCTAGAAGCCCTCTTGGCAAATCTACACAGTGTTAAACGTGTAGTTGTAATGAGCAATGCAACTACAGCTTTGCAGCTGCTATTTCGAGCTCTAAGCCTAGAGGGTGAG
>NZ_JBSYHW010000184.1:0-1720 GCF_056108345.1 Cyanobium sp. NIVA-CYA 375
TTCGCGGATGAGGTTGCCGTTGTTCAGCGTTGAGCCGGTGGTGTAGCTGAGGTTGATCGATTGAATGCCAGCGGCAGGCAGCCCGGTGAGTTCATCAGCTTGAGAGACGCCGTCGGTGTTGCGGTCCTGCCAGAGCAGCAGGGAGCTGTAGGCGGAATCAAGGGCATCAAGGGTGCCATCGGCATTGCTGTCGAGCTCCGCCAAAGCGTCAAAGCCGTTAGCAGCCATGGACCCATTAGCCAGGGGTGTGGCATTACCAAAGAGCTCGCTGCCCGAAGTGATCAGGCCATTGCCATCCAGGTCGAGGGCGAGGAAGGCATCAGCCGGGGAGATCCAACCGCTGGATTCGGGGTTCCCGTCGGCATTGAGATCAAAGAGCAGGCCCGATGTTTGATCGGGGGAGAAGGTGTGAATGCCATCGCCGGCGAGATCAAGCACCAGGGGTGAGGTGAGCTGGTTGAAGGCGATGACCTCGTCAACGAGCAGCTGGGCCAGGCTGGTGTTGCTGTTGAGCACCTTGTAGGTGCCTGCAAAGGCACCGGAGCCGGTGATCGTGCCGAGGAAATCCCAGCTGCCATCCATGAGGTTGAGCGCGTCGCCGGCATTGCCGCGGACCAGCAGCTGATGGCGCTGGCTTGTGGTGGGTAGGGCGAAAGATCCATTAGAGAATCCCAGGCCAGCGGCAGTTGTGCTGTTGAGCCAGTTGAAGCGGGCCAGATCACGGATATCGGCAAGCCCAAGGATCAGGGTGTTGTTACCGGTGCCGGTGAGATCGAAGGCCTCAATGGAGGAGAGGCGAGAAGAGTTGTTGGTGTTGGAAGCCGACTGGTTGGCCACCAGTGTGAGATCCAGACTGAGACTGGAGCCTGAGAGGGCAATGGTGTCAAAGCCGGAGCCGCCGTCGATGCGGGCCAGCTGGGCGGTGTTGCCCCCTGCTCCAAAAGGAGACTGGAGGGCCGAGATCATCGAGGCGTTGATGGAGAAGCGATCATTGCCGCTGCCGCCATAGAGCACATCGGCGCCATTGCCAGTGAAGGTGTCATTACCGGCATTGCCAACGAAGGTTTCTGCAGCGCTGGTGCCGGTGAAGGTGTCGTTGCCGGTTGTGCCGAGCTGGTCGACGGCGGTCTGTGAGAAGGCGCCGCTGGTGGAGCCAAAGACCACATAGCTGCGGCCGGCGTCTTTGCCCGCTGCCGGATCGCTGCGGTCAGCCCCAACGATGAGATCAGCAAGGCCATCACCGTTGACATCACCAGCACTGGCGACGCTGCTGCCGCTGTAGTCGTCAGCGCACTGTCCATTGATCACAAAGCCGCCTGCTCCTGCTGCGATGGCGGAGAGATTGATGGCGGTGGTGGAAGTTTTGCCAAAGACCACATAGCTGCGGCCGGCGTCGTAGCGCGCAGCCGGATCGCTGTAGGGAGCACCAACGATGAGATCAGCAAGGCCATCACCGTTGACATCACCAGCACTAGCGACGCTGCTGCCGCTTAAGTCGGAAGAGGATTGGCCATTAATCACAAAGCCGCCTGCTCCTCCTGCGATGGCGGAGAGATCGATGGCGGCGGTGGAAGTTTTGCCAAAGACCACGTAGCTGCGGCCGGCGGAAGATCCCGCAGCCGGATCGCTGCGAAGAGCACCAACGATGAGATCAGCAAGGCCATCACCGTTGACATCACCAGCACTAGCGACGCTGCGGCCGCTGTTGTCGGTAGTGGAT
>NZ_JBSYHW010000185.1:0-1719 GCF_056108345.1 Cyanobium sp. NIVA-CYA 375
ATATCGTCAGGTACTCGGGGGGTCCACCGGATATTCATGACCGCCGAGTAAGTGGCAGTTCAGGCGGTCACTGAGGTGGGATCTGGGCGAAGAAGTCCTGGCCTACTTTCTGACCGCCTTCCAAATCCCCCATGCGAATAACGCAACGACCACCCAAGGCACCACTGACCAGAAGAGCAACAGCACGACTAATAGCACCAAGGTAGAGACCGCAGATCGCTTAGTGAGCGGCTTCGCCTCATCAGTCATGTAGGGCCAGCGGGGAATCGGGGTCGTCGCGTGGGACGGGTGGAGGAACCCAACCAAGCGCCTGGATGCTCAGGCATGTAGAGGGGCATAAGCCCCCACCCGGGGAGGCCACAGGGCATTGCACAGAAGCAATTACATCCGTACTACTAGCATTGCCGAAAGAGGTCAAGTCGCAAGCAAGGCCCCACCAATGGGGTCATTCCAAGATTAAAGACGCTATTAGTAGTAGTGAGATCCGAATTGCCCGTGACAGTCGCTCCCACCTTCAACATCCAAAACCTCCGAGGGTAGACCCTGCTGTTCCGTTGCCTTGAAACTGGATTTGTGACCACTGCCCCTGCACTGGGTCGCTACCAACGAGGTAGGGACATTGACCCGTAACGCTGAGAACTGGTAGGTGAGCGACCTGCCAACTGGGTTAAAGAAATGCCTACAACAGTCTGCCGACACTGCGGAATGATCGTGAAGGGCAACCAGTGGGCATTCAGGCAATACCAGCAGAGAAAACGGTGCCTCAAGGCGCAGTAGGCAGCGTGAAGGAGCACCTGATCTCGGGATGCCTCAAACTGGGTCTAGTCGCCCTTGGTCTTTGGCGGTCTTTAGGTCTGGTGGATCAGCAGCGTCTTTTGGAGGCGTGACCTGGCACAACTTATCAACTCTCTATTTCTGAGGCACAGCACTTTGCGAGCACGTGCTGTTCCACCCTATCTTAAAAGGTATAGAAGGGCATTTTGGGTCGAATGACGCCCTAAGCGTATTGTCACCCCATCGAAGAACTCCCCCACTGCCAGGAAAACCGCCCTTGCAGGACCATTCCTTGCCAGCAAGAGACTGATCATTGCTCTCACCTATCAACCACAGACCCTTTCCATAGCAAATTACCTCAGTGCAATTACCGCCTCCCCTGTAACCATACGCATGGGGGCAGGAGTTCCCTTCATTCGTTGACAGTCCTTGATCAACAGTGATCCGCTCAAGTGTTCCCATGGTGTGTGCCCTAACGCATCCCGCGTAGTCCTTGGCGTCAATGCAGAGTTTGTGAACAGAGACAGGGACGTCCGCTCGTACTGGGATTGGGATTAATGAGGCGAAAAGAAAAGAGGTTAGTGTGCAGACGAAAGTGATTCTCATATAGAAGAACACCTCATAACGAGACCAGTAGATATCTGGTGCAGTACATGTCACCGCATTATCCCATTATGCAAGGAGTATACGCAACCCTGGGATGTGCTCAAGGTTCTGATCCGCACCTAGGACAAGCAGGGTAAAGTGACGATTTAAGTCACGTACCAGACAGGAGAGTGATCTCCAGCACTGCGGTGTCAAGGGCAGCGGTGGTTAGAGACTGCTCTCAGTATTCCCACAGGCATCCACCAAGAACTATGCGAGAACCGCATAACGGGCAAAACCCAGTCCAGCAAGCGAGAATGGGCGCAAGTGACCAGACCGAGTGACCGACTCAGCGACCTT
>NZ_JBSYHW010000186.1:0-1702 GCF_056108345.1 Cyanobium sp. NIVA-CYA 375
GGCATGCAATTAACTATTCAAATTATAAGCTATTGTCGCCTCAACGCAAGGGCTGATCGTATTTTTCGAGGTGCCCTCAAGATACATGTGCGACGAGTAGGCGCACCCTTGATATTGTCAATAGATGCCGGAATGCAAGTTGAACTTGAAGCAACACAATACCCAAATCTGGGGCTTCGTTAGTAGAATATTAAAATAATCAGGCATATTAGCCCGATGAGTGTCCACAGGAATTGCTACTCCCATAAACTATCAGTGCCATTGCTCGGAATGTTGGTCCGTAAGTGTTGATGATAAACACAATGTAATCGGTTTATTTCGCGACAGGGTTCCCATCCCCGGCCCAATTAGATGGAGAGTTGATAGCTACTCATCAGGCAGATACCCTTTGCCTGTTTGAATATAGGTTACCCACCTAGCCCTTGCTTGTATGTAAGTTGTTTTAATTTTTTTGGCTCACATGCCATTTGGTGCTTATGCCTCATATTAGCTGTTAATTGTGAAAGTTATTGGGCATTAGCTCAATACCTAACTCAATTCAACTCATTTCGTAGGTCACAAGCAGCGACATTTGGTGCGGTACCCTATCTGGAGCAAGATTCGGAGTGCAGCTACCTATCAAAATCTATCAAACCAAAAACGTAATTTGCGATCCTGTCCAGATTGGGGCTATAGTGAAGCAGTCGGCCTGTCGCAAAAGGCAATGTCTGAGATCGAAGAAATCAATAAGCTGGTCACTTTTGGGCTTGTTGACGGAAAGTTGAGGATTCTTCAAGTCAACGCAAACGTGTGGGGCGATGTCAAAGGGAACATTCAAGGTAGTGTTCGTGGTGATATATTTGGAGATGTTGAAGGTAGCGTTGAAGGATATATTGGCCGAGATGTAGGCGCAAATGTCGGCCGCCATGTTTTAGGCAATGTTAATGGCAATGTAGAAGGCAGCGTTTGGGGTGATATAAAGGGAGATGTGTGGGGCCAAGTAATTGGAAAGGTAGAAGGAAATGCTGAAGATCTTTCCGACGTCAACACCTAGGCCTGAACCTCACTAGCCTACTAGGCCCTTTTGACTAATTTACGCATCAAAAGAAATCACCTTTTTGTATTAATATTATTAACACCCAGTGGCTCCCCCTACCGTGGTCGGAGTTCTTCTTGTGGGTTCATATGAGCTGATTTCCTATTGGCTGCTAGTTGATGTGGTGAGATTGTGGTATTGAATCATCAATATCTAGATCGCGCCGTCTGTAATCAGCTCCAGTTGGAACGCTTCCCTAAGGTTGTCGTGCGATCCCGGCTGATCAGGGGATGCCAGCAGCCCTCCGTCAAACCCACCCTGTTGTACACCTAAGCCGCAGGATCGCCCCCTTGCGCGCTTGTGTCTTTCGATTGTCTGTCGGCAATGAAGTTGACATCGGGCAAGCTCAGCACCGATTGGCTGTGACCTACTTTTCTATACCTCATTGGAGACTTCCTAGTACTCCCCTCACATGCAGCGCTCCTTGACGGAAAAAGAGAATCCAGGCAATGGGTGAAGCCAAAAGCGCTATGAACATGTCATTAATCATATATGGCTTTTTAAGTCGGAAAGCGTGTCTCGTAGCTTTGATGAGTGTCTGCCTTGAAGTGGAGGTTTCTAGCTCCCGTGCTGCATAGAAGAGATGGCGCTGATGGGCCCGGCCGAATCGCGAGCCACTTTCCAGGG
>NZ_JBSYHW010000187.1:0-1696 GCF_056108345.1 Cyanobium sp. NIVA-CYA 375
CTGGCGGATGTTCACGAAATTCACCGAGTTTGGCTCGGTGATGATGCCGCCCACCGAGTTCAGGGAGGCGTTCGGAGCGTGGGTCATATATTCAGCCGCGCGGCGCACTTGCCAGGGCTGAATATCATTCTGGAGCTTGTCGAGGCTTAGGCCGTTGGGGCCTCGCAGGGGCTCCAGCCAGGGACCGCGGAAGTCCCAGAAGCGCATGGTTTCACCACCGAAGATGATCTCGCCGGTGGGCGAGCGCATCAGATATTTACCAAGACCGGTGGGGCCCATGGCCGAACCGATGTTGGCGCCGAGGCGCTGGTCGCGGACCAGGAAGGTGAAGCTCTGGGCCTGGGAGGATTCGGCGTTTGTGGGGCCGTAAAACTCCGAGGGATAGGCTGTGTTGTTGAACCAGATGTAAGCCGAGGCGATGAAGCTCATAAAGCTCAGGGCGCCGAGGCTGTAGCTCAAGTAGGCCTCACCATTCCAGATGAAGGCGCGACGCACCCAGCCGAAGGGCTTGGTGATTGCGTGCCAGATGCCTCCGAAGATGCAGATCAGGCCGATCCAGATGTGGCCGCCGATGATGTCTTCCATCGAGTTGACCCCAATGATCCAGCCCTCGCCACCAAATGGTGCGCGGGTTAGATAACCGAAGATCACTCCGGGGCTGAGGGTTGGGTTGGTGATGATGCGCACATCGCCACCTCCCGGTGCCCAGGTGTCATAAACACCGCCGAAGAACATGGCCTTGAAGACCAGCAGCAGGGCGCCTACGCCGAGAAGAATCAGGTGGTAACCAATGATATTGGTCATCTGATTCTTGTCACGCCAATCCTGAGAGAAGAACGTTGAGTAGTTCTCAAGGACTTCAGGACCACGCAGGGCGTGATACAGACCACCAAGGCCGAGCACGGCCGAGCTGATCAGGTGCAGCACCCCAACAACAAAGAACGGATAGAGATCGGTGACCTCGCCGCCAGGACCAACTCCGTAGCCGAGGGTGGCTACGTGGGGGAACAGGATTAGGCCCTGCTCGTACATGGGCTTGTCGAAGGTGAAGTGACTCACCTCGAACAACATCATGGCTCCCGCCCAGAAGACCATCAGGCCAGCGTGAGCTACATGGGCGCCAAGTAGACGACCAGAAAGGTTAATTAGGCGGGCATTGCCGGCCCACCAGGCATAACCGGTGGAGTCGAGGTCTTTGCCCCCGACCACCAGATTTGAATTAAAGGGCGTTTCCACGGGGCAGAACCTCTTCAGGGAAGACGAAGTTTTCATGCGGCTGGTCAGCCGGTGCCATCCAGGCACGCAGACCTTCATTCAGCAAGATGTTCTTGGTGTAGAAGGTTTCAAATTCGGGGTCCTCAGCGGCGCGAATCTCCTGGGACACGAAGTCGTAGGCGCGCAGATTGAGGGCCAAGCCGATGATGCCGATGCTGCTGGTCCAAAGACCCATCACCGGCACAAACAGCATGAAGAAGTGCAGCCAGCGCTTGTTGGAGAAGGCGATCCCGAAGATCTGGCTCCAGAAACGGTTGGCGGTGACCATCGAGTAGGTCTCTTCTTCCTGGGTGGGCTCGAACGCCTTGAAGGTGTTCGACTGATCGGAATCCTCAAACAAGGTGTTCTCGACCGTGGCGCCGTGGATGGCGCACAGCAGAGCACCGCCGAGGATGCCGGCCACTCCCATCATGTGGAAGGG
>NZ_JBSYHW010000188.1:0-1669 GCF_056108345.1 Cyanobium sp. NIVA-CYA 375
TTCCTATCCTACATTCATAATTGCATTGCTTCGCCAACTAAGCCTTTTGCAATAAAGATTACACCCGCAGCATTTGGCAAGCGATGGGAGGGCAATAGAGAAATGATTGGCAATATTCTGAACGCAACTGCCAACACTCATCAGATTTTACTATATAGGCAAGATTTCTGGGGTGCATGTATATCCAACTGGATGGCCAACAGAACAGGAGTATGGCACAGCAATCAGCAAAAACAAGAGATCTTAGAAGTGGAGTTTACAGATACAATCGATTACGTAAAAAATGCTGAAAAGCGATTATTTGAGGCCTTCACCAAATATTCAACCAGTGAACGCCTTGTAATCGCATACGAATCTCTGCTAACTTCCCCAATCACATTTGCGCATCAGATCTTAAGAAAAGTCGCTCCATCTCGTTTCAACTTCGCCTCTATTAACTTAAGAACGACCACCAAAAAAGTCTTAGATGCAGCTCAGCCAGCCTACGTTGGCCAGCTATGCGAGCTTACCGATGATGCCATTAGTTATTTTTATCGCGAAAAGGCTGATCGCGACCGTTATTTGCATAAGAAGCTTAGCGAGCTAAGCCAAGCCAAATAGTGCTGCTTTCACATCCAGATCACGCAGGCGGCCACAGCTAGCTGTTCGCCGCGACCGCAACGGCCTGGAATGGTGACTGGCATGGAGTAGTGATCTACCCGCATCGCCGACTCCATTTCGGCACCCTCACCCCGGTGCAGGAATTTGTGGGGCGGCGGGTGCTGTGGGTGAAGCCGCAAGCCAGGGACGGCCAGCAAGGCAGGTGGTACTCACCAGCTGGGCCAACAACTACGGCCCCTGACAGCTTCCCGAGAAGCTGATTCCGGTGGATATTGTCAAGGCGGTTGCTGATTAGCCAATTCCGCTTAAAGGCGATGGCGCAAACGTCCGCAATTGGCTCTATGACCTGCTGCCCGCTTGTGCCCCCCACAGCCGCGTGGTCATGACGGTGACGGAACAGCACGGAGCTGGTCTAATTCCCCCGCTATTGCTTTGAGCAGGGCTTGGAGGTTAGGGTGGATAGTACCTGGAGCAAGCAGAATCCTAGCTAATACTAACAATTCTATAGCTGAATGCACCCAGGAACATTAAGATCAATAGTTTTCAAGCTGGGCGATTACAACATTTCGCATTTTGACTATGACAAACAACCCCATCAAAACTATTGCCTGCATTACATAATTAGCATTTTCGCTATGCAAGAAGTCAATCCAATTCCTTCAAAATATACCGGCCATTGCAAGGAGGTGACATCCAGCCTCGGGCAAAACTTTTTTCTGCCCAGTGACAAACAAAGCATGCGAGAAGAAGCATCTGACCTGCAATATGTCATCATTGCATTTACCAACAGATCAGGCTCTAATTATCTTTCCCAGCTGCTATCATCGACCAAGAAAATAAACTGTGGCCAGGAATTCTTAAACGCTGAGGATATAGTTCTAATCTCGAAAAAACAAAAAATTTATTCTTTTGAAGATTATTTTTATAAAAGAGCATTGGCCAACAGCGTAAATAATTTGTTTGCATTTAAGGCCGCACTTCCTCACTTTTATATGCTTGAAAAAGTAAATCTTCTTAAAACGATCTTCCTACGAACTCGCCGGCCCAGCCATCGATGCTCTGGCGATGG
>NZ_JBSYHW010000189.1:0-1659 GCF_056108345.1 Cyanobium sp. NIVA-CYA 375
GGCCGGACTCGAATCGCTCGCGTGACACCTCCGCCGCGCTCACTAGCTTCTGCTGCTCGCGCTCCAGCTCTAACTCGGCCATCTGGGCTAGGGCGTGTTCACGGCGCTGGCGGCTGAGCAGCAGGTCGGGCATTGCACCTTCGGGCAGCTGGGACAGCCGCTCCTCGATTTCCTCTGGTGTCAGCGTGGCATCTATGGCGATTTCGTCTCCTCCACCCCAGGCCATCACCGGCAGCCCCTCCACCGGCACCCTCGGCAGGTGCTCTGCAGCCGGCGTGGGTGATGGGGGCGGCTCCTGGATGCCCCTTCGCCGGCTTGAGGTTGCCTGCCAGTCGGGGATTGCTCCCGTGCTCACCATCACGCGGGTGCCATCGCGCCGAACATGCTCTGGCGCGATCCTTCCGCTACTGATCCCCTGCGTCACGTTGGCCCGGCTGCACTGCATCCTCCGGCTGAATTCGGCGGCGGTAACCCAGCTCATGGCAGCAGCGCCGTGATCTCTTTGACGACTTGCCGGCAGCCGTTGAAGTCGCCCACTCGCAGCATCTCCGAATACAGCCGGCGATAGCTCATCAATGCCCACCCTCTAACGGCGTCGGCATTGGGCCGGCCAGCACCCTGCAGATATTGCTGAACCTGCCCCATCACCGCCTTTGCGTCGGCGTCCGGGTATTTCATCGCCAGGGCTTCACCTATTTGCTGCTCGCTGGCTCCGGTGAGCAGCCACTCCACAACAGCAGCCGTAGCGGGTGGCTGCTGTTTCTCGATCGCTCCAGATGTATCAGGCTTCATCGTTCCACCAGCGGCTTTGATCTGTGCTGCTGGCATCCTGCAGCCGGCGATCCTGGCGGCTCCAGATGTCGTCAAGGGCAGCGGTTAGGAAGGCGCACAACTCGGGGTCGTGGCCAATCTGGAAGGATTCAAGGCGCGGATTCTGGTTCAAGTTCATGCTGCTGCGGATCGCAACCTGCCACCCGTCGTTCACCACGGTGCAGAACTTCGCGTGCGTCTTTGTCACCCGTAGGGCGTCATCACCAAACAGCTTGCGGATCTGGGCTGCCAGGGCCGGCACCCTCCGCACAAACGTCTGATCTACCAGCCAGCGGCAGCTGCTGATCTGCCCGCTTTCGAGCAACTCCATCATCCTCTGGATATCAGCTGCCGCTGCAGTCCATGTCGAGATTGACAGGCTGGCCGGGCCGGTCTTGTCGAGGATCGCCACCAGCAGATCCGCCAGGCTGAACTGCCCCCGCGTCAATCCGAACAACTCCATGCCGTCGCGCTCCAGGTCCGCCACGGCCTCGGCTGCACTCTCCTGGCGCAGCATCTCCAGGCGCTTGCGTTGGGCGATCGGCCGCTTAATCACAGCCGTTTGAATTACTGCAGGATCGGCCACAGGCGGCACCCAATCGAATAGCAGCGGGTTGGCGGTTAACTCCATCGCTTAGGTGTCTCCATTACTGTTAAGTCTAGCAGTTTCTGGCGCTACTGGTTATTTGGGGCTTGGTAGCGCGCTATAACCCGCTCCAGGGGAACCTATAAGCCAGGGTGCCTCAATCCTTCCCTGAAAGCTGATTCAATCTCGATCAACTTTTGAGCGCTTGAGTGTTGATCTGGTTGTGGTAGTTCGATCGGGTTGCCTTCATCGGCGGCGATGTT
>NZ_JBSYHW010000190.1:0-1658 GCF_056108345.1 Cyanobium sp. NIVA-CYA 375
GGAGCGCTCTCCGCTGCGGGAGCGCAGCGTGATCATCACCCGCTGCCGCCGCTTAATGGCAGCTTCCAGTACGGCTTCTGTAGATCCCAACGTGCGATAGGGCCAGTGCAAGGTGCGCGCCAGCGGCTGCTGTTCAAGCTCTACCCCCACCCGTTTCAGCGAGTCCTGAATCGATGCTCGGATCTGGACGGCCGAGCTGAATCCCAGTGTGTTGGCCTGCAACTCAAGCAGCTGCCACATCTCCAGCAGCTGCGGCACCGACAGCAAAGAAGCGCCGATCGCGTAGCCGCCACGGCCACTGCTACCCGGCATGCGGAATCCGTAGGGGGTGAGCGTCTGGGTGATGACGTCCTGCACCTTCCTGGCGCTCCATCCGCTGTAGCCGCCGTTGGCGTCCTGGTTGAGGCTGCGGGCCAGGTGGTTATGCACCCGAACACCAGCTGCACGATCAAACGGGTGATGCAGCAGATGGCGCAGCACCGTGAGGGCCTGCTGGAAGGCTTGACGATCCGCCAGCCGGGAGAAGCCCCCTGTGCTGCGAGCCTTGCCGGCAGGCCAGGGAGGTGGTTCGATTGGCAAGAGCGGCCTGTGGCTTAAGCCATCGCTCGCCAGGGTGGCGCCGGCCATGAATCCCTGCTCCTCTAGCCAGGCAAGATCGGCGGCCACCGCCAGCGGATCGCCAAAACAGGCTCCGTGTTGAACGGCTAGTTCCTGTGACACCACCAGCGCCAAATCGTCCTGGCCATGGGCCCTGAGTTGCTGTCCCAGCTCTCCGGGGGCTTCTGGAGTGGTGCTTGTCAGTTTTGGCTGGCTGCTGAGCAGCCGGATTAGAAAAATCAGCCTTTCCTGATCCAGCAGGGACGAGTAGCCGTGCAGCTCGTGGCTGGCATCCCGGTTGCTGGCCTGGCGGATGTGGTGATCCAGCGCCGCTAACTGCGCTGGAATCAACTCCTCCAGCGCGATGCCCTGGCCGGTCTGTAGGCGAACCACCTGGGCAAAACCCTCCTGCCGATGGGGTGTGGGCCCGGCCTGCATCAGCTGGGAACAGTGCTTAGTAATCACCGCATCTGGCACCGGATGCTCGCGCTGCTGGTTCCACTGCCGGCACAGGCCAATAGGTGTATCAAGCCACCAGCCAATCCACTGCACCGGCTCCGGCAGCGGCAGGGCCTGGGTGATGGCCAGCCGAAAGTCTCGTTTGACATAACAGGCTTCCACAATCGCTGTTGCACCTTCGCTGAGGGCCTCACAGAGCTTGCGGTGAATGGCGGCTTCTACTTCCGCCCAGGGGCCGCGGTGGTGGGGGTTGCCATAAAGCTCGTCGCGGATCTCTCTGCTGGAGATGTAATGGATGGGGCGGTTGTCCTGGGCTTGTAAGTGCTGGACAAGGATCCGAACAGCCGTGCTTTTGCCGCTGGCTGCTGAACCAATCATCAGATGAAACCGCGCTGGCACTCTCTGGAGCGACGGGAGCGCATCTGAAAGGGAAGAGTAGGAAAACGATCTTGCTGCTGATGCCACGGGCGTTGAGGAGCCAATCCTCTGGAATTGTGCATTCCCAAGTTGCACAATTCCGCCCATTAAAACCATCAAAGCTGGTAGCAGAGGCTACAAAGTGGTGCCTGTCAGTTTGATGGTGGACTCCGGGCAACTTTGAT
>NZ_JBSYHW010000191.1:0-1642 GCF_056108345.1 Cyanobium sp. NIVA-CYA 375
GGAGGCGAGCCGTCAGCCCCGGCTACGCCGGGGCTGATCCCCCTGAGTTACACCACTCCATGGGACGCCGCTGCTGACGGATCTGGGACTTCTCCTTGATATCTTCTTTGAACTTCAAATACTCCCCATCCTTCGGCACAAGGACCACGCTCACATCAAATCCTTCAAGGATCTCCTGGATGTAATCGCTCTGGGTTTCCTTGATCGGCACTCCACCATGAAGAATGCCACGGACATCAAAGGGTTCAGGAGGTGGTGAGGTGTCTGCGTAACGACGAACGTTCAGGTTGTGGTCGTTATCCCGAATCTCCTCAATCGGCACCACCCGTGAGAACCGCTTGATTTCGTTGTAGGCGTCAAAGCATCCCACAATCTTTACAATGTCCTGTTCTCTCAGGATATTCTGGTTCTTGCCCTCCTGGTAGTCCAGTTCGGCATTGATAAAGAGCACCTTTCCTTTTCGTTCAGCACTCTTGTTCTTATTGACGATCAGCAGTGCTGCTGGTATGCCTGTGCCATAGAACAACCCTGATGGCAGACCAATGATCGCTTCCACCAAGTCGTCCTCAAGGATTCCTTTGCGGATCTCACCTTCTTGACCACCACGGAATAGGACACCATGAGGGACCACTACACCCATCATGCCTTCTTGATTGAGTGAGGCGATCATGTGCTGAACGAACGCCAAATCGCCTGCGTCCTTGGGTGGAATGCCGTAGCGATACCGTCCAAACCCATCGTTCTCTGCAAGGTCACGACCCCAGTTCTTCAAGGAGAAAGGAGGATTGGCGATCACCCGATCAAACAGCATCAATACGCCGTTGATTACATGCTGAGGATCAGCGAGGGTGTCACCTTTGCGAATGTCTGCACTGAATACCCCGTGTAGGAACATGTTCAGTTTGCAGATTGCCCAGGTGCTCAGGTTCATCTCCTGACCAAACAACTGGAGGTTCGCTGGATTCTCCCCACGAGTTTCTAGGTAGTTTCTGATTCCGATTAACATCCCTCCAGAGCCACAGGTAGGGTCAAGGATCTTCATTCCTGCTCTTGCTCGTAACAGAGCGACGAGCAACCGAACAACTTCAATAGGGGTATAGAACTCTCCGCCTTTCTTGCCCGCAGAATCAGCGAACATTTTGATCAGATACTCATAGGCACTGCCCAGAAGATCAGGACGATCAAAGTCTTCCGTTCTCAGGCGGAACTTGGAATAGTGGGAGAGCAGGTCCCGAAGTTTGCTGTCGTTAAGTTTGTTCTTGATATTGAAGTCAATGGAGACCAGCACCCCTTCCAGTGTTGGGTTGTGCTCCTCTATCGCTTCTGTTGCTTTGTTTAGTTCGGCACCGATGTCGTGCTTGAGATTCTTGAGGTTTTCCCACCTTCCTTTCTCTGGCACATAGAAGGTCTTGTCGTACTCGTCCTTGTCATCGGCGAGTTCTTCTGCTTGCTCCTGGGTCTTGCCCTTATCCAGGTAGTACTGGATCACCCCCTCATGTGCTTCGTCAAAGGCATCGGACAGACGCTTGAGGAACAGCATCCCGAAGATGTAGTCCTTGAATTCCGGTAACTGTTCAGGGGGGAGAAAGCTCCGTGGCAGTTCCGCTCTTGACAGACCTCTGAAAACAGCTTGGATCTCAGG
>NZ_JBSYHW010000192.1:0-1631 GCF_056108345.1 Cyanobium sp. NIVA-CYA 375
GCGATCGCCGCCAGATCGCTGCCCGCCGGGCTGGTGCTGATCAGCGGCCGGCTGCTGGCCAGCATGCCGATCAGCTTGGAGGGCAGCACTAGATCGGTGGCTTCCGCCTTCTGGGGCAGCAGGTGCACATCGGCCATCGCCAGCCAGGCTTCCAGCCGTTCCGGCGGCTGCAGGCCGCTCAGGCGCACCTGCGGCAAATCGGCGCAGGCCCGCTCGAGCTGCTCCCGGCCCGGGCCCTCGCCGGCCAGCACCCATACCAGGTCCTGGCGGTGCTGGAGCCCACGGATCACCTCCACCAGCAGCTCCAGACCCTGCTTGCGGTTCATCGAACCCGAATAGAGCAACACCAGCTGATCGGGGCCGATTACCAGGGCCTGCCGGAAGGCCAAGGCGGCCTGCTGCGTACTGGCCTCAGCGTTGCCAGCCAGGTGCACCCAGTTGGGTAGCAGCCAGGTGCGCTCCGGCGCCACCCCCTTGACTGCCAGCCGCCGCACCATCGCCGCGCTGATGCTGCTCACCCGGTCAAAACCCTGCAGCAGAGTCCTTTCCCAGCCCTCGGCCAGCCGCCGCAGCCAGCCGCCCCGCAGCAACCCCAACTCAAAGGCCGCATCCAGCTCAAAATCCTGGATGTGCAGCACCGTGCGGCAGCCGCACAGCCGCCGCAGCAGTAGCGCCGCCGGCGCGCAGAACAGCGCCGGTGCCACCGTGATCACCACATCGGGCCGCCAGCGCCACTGCCTCAGTATCTGCGGCCCACTGCTCAGAGCGAAGGAGGCCAGATGCAGCAGCCGCGTGAAACCGCTCGGCCGGCGCGGCACCCACAGCGGGCAGCGGAGCAGCTGGGCCCCGTCGCGCAACTCTCGCCGGTAGCGGTTGGCCGCCCCGGCGGCGATCCGCCAGCCCGGAAAGTAAGGAGGCGCTGTGATCACCCGCACCCGATGGCCCCGACTCGCCAGCCAGCCGCCCAGCTCACCGGAATACTTGCCGATGCCCACCGGCTCGGGCGCGTAATTCAGCGTCACCAGCAGCAGGCGCAGTGGCAGCGGGGTGGGTTCAGGCACAGGTCTCCACCCCAGGCTGCTGGCTGAGCCACTGGTCGAGCAGAGCGAGCTGGCTGTTGGTGGGGTGGGCCGCGGGGTGCACTCGGCGCAGATAAGCCAGGCCGTCGTACACATCCAGGCAGTGCTCCAGGCAGAGCACCCCTAGGGCCACCAGCGGCGCCCGCTCCCGGCCAGCCCAGCAGTGCAAATACACCGCCGGGGATCGCCGCACCAGCTCCCGCGTGAGGTTGATGGCGTCGTTGAGCTCCTGCAGCTGCAATGGCCTGCCGCTGCGCACATCAGGCAGCGGACAGGAACTCCAGCTGATGGCCTGATCGCTGACTGGGGGCTGCTGCTCTACCACTTCGCCAACCTCGCAGAGGCTGACCACCGCTGCTACGGCCCGCTGGCGCAACCCCAGCCAGCGCTGCGGCCCCAAGGGCGCCGGTCCGATCGCCAATCGCCCCTGCAGCACCCAGAGGATTGGCATTGGAACCAGCAAAGATGCAGCGTTCAAAGAACCCCCAGTTTCAGGAAAGTTGTCACCCCTCTGATCAGTACATCCGGGGGCTTGAGGACATGACTAATGCG
>NZ_JBSYHW010000193.1:0-1617 GCF_056108345.1 Cyanobium sp. NIVA-CYA 375
CTGTCCCAACCTTGTCCCAACCTCCGATCTTGAGGTTGGGACGCCAGATCCCTTGCACTGGCTGGGCTCTCGGCCTTGTCCCGACCGTCCCGACCTTTTTTCTGTACCTCTGCTGCGCTGTGTGCCAGTCCCCTCTACTGGCACAGCTTCCAGTGAATCTTCGTTTTTAGGTTGGGACGGTCGGGACAGTTCCCCAGATCCATTGCCCTCACTGGTGTTTGCCCGTCCCGACCTACCCCTTTCGAGGTTGGGACAGGTTGGGACGGTCGGGACAGGGGCTTTGTCGGCCCTGAACCACAGTCGCTTGCGCTCACCTTCCTGCCGCCCTCTCCGCTGCACCCAGCCCATGGGCCCCAGCACAGTGGCGAGTGCCATCTCGTCGCGGCGCTGGATCTGATCCTTCTGCCGCAGCCCGGCCCGCACCAGGGCTTCGGCACTGGTGAATGGAGTGCTGCCCCATCCGCCCAGCCAATCGCCCAGTGGTCCTTCCCATGGATGGCTGGTGTTGAACTGTTGGTTCTCGATCTCGCTGGCGGCTTCGTCGGCCTTGTCGAGCCACCAGCGCTCCCCACGCCGGTAAGCCATGACGGCCGTCTTCCAGATCCGATCGCGGATTTCCCGCACCCCCGCCACGTCGATCTCGTTGGCGGTCACCGGGATGATCCAAAACCGGCGGCTCCCGGTTTCGTCGGTGAGAAAGTCCGTCCGGTTGGACGTGGCCACCATCACGCTTGGCCGTTGGTGGCGGCCCATGGTTTTGCCGTAGGGCGGCCTGAAACAGTCCACGCGGGTGCTGAGGAAGTTCTTCAACTCACCGGCTGCACGTTTCGCAGTGACGGTTTCAAGCTCTGCGACTTCGAGGAACCACGTCGCGTGAACCAGCAGCAGGGAGTCTTTTTCGAGTCGTCCCAGGCTGCTGGAGCTGTACCAATCCGGGCCAGCCAGCGCTTCCCAGAACGTCGATTTCTGGGCTCCCTGTTCCCCCACCAGCACGCAGGCGGTGTCGAGCTTGCAGCCGGGTCTGTAGGCGCGGGCCACGGCGCCAATCAGGGTCTTGGCCAGCATCCGCCCTTGCAGCGTCCCAGGGGGATCGCCAGGTCTCAGAAACTGCCCCACCAGGGCGGTGAGGTCGAGGGGCTCGATTGCTGGATCAGCAACGACTTGATCCAGGTATTCGCGGACGGGGTGATACGGACGCTGGAGCGCTGCCGTTGCCAGTGCATCAACCGCAGCCTCTGCGGTGATGTTCATGCCACGCAGCTGTAGTTCCACATGCAGGGTGTCGAGCTTCTGCCCTTCGACCGCTTTGCCGTCGATCTCTGGCAGCAAGGTCATCTGGTTGAACCGCAGCCGATCGCCGGCTACATGGAGCAGGTTCTGGGCCAGGTCGCCGGCTGTGGTCTTGCGGGCCCCGGCGGGCCCCGTTCCGGTGTCGATGCGGTCGAGCAACCAGGGCATTCCCGTGGGCCCAGCATCCCCAGCAGCCGGCGCAGGGGCGGCTAGCTGGGGTGCAGCCGGCGCAGCTGCGACTGGTGGCTGTTGGCGCTGCTCACGGACATGGCGATGGGGGCAGTCAAGGCCGAGGCCCTGGCCAGCAGCCTGGAGGAGCTGGAGCTT
>NZ_JBSYHW010000194.1:0-1616 GCF_056108345.1 Cyanobium sp. NIVA-CYA 375
AACCGCGCTGGTCTGGGTATGGAAGTGATGCACGAGCGCAATGCTCATAACTTCCCGCTTGACCTTGCTGCTGCTACTGCCACCCCCGTGGCACTGACCGCACCTGCAATCGGTTGATACTCAACAGCCCAGCTACGGCTGGGAAATAACGGAATCCCAAAAGCTCCCTCGCTAGAGGGGGCTTTTTTATTGACTGGGGGGGGCCCTCCGGGGAAATGGACCACACTGCAAGATTTAGGGAGGAAAGTGCCTAAGGTGAAATGACAGTTGGGTTAGAGCGTCGTGAAATGTGTTTCTCAGCCGCCGCCAGCTTCACTAGTGCAGCGCTGTTGATGCCTCTGGGCATCACGGCTTTGGCGCGTCCATGGCGAGACCATCGCCCTGAGCTGCTGCCCCTGGCTCTGATGCCAGTGGTCTTTGGCATGCAGCAGGCCATGGAAGGTCTGGTGTGGCTTGGACTCAACCATGGGCCTGCATCACCCCTGCTCAAGGGTGGGGCCTTGGCTTATCTGTTCTTTGCCATGACCTTCTGGCCCATTTGGATTCCCTACCTGGCCCTACGCCTCTGGCCGCAGCATTGGCATAAGCATGCCCGGCAATTGCTGCAGATCCTGCAGGGGGTAGGGCTGCTGCTGGGGATATGGCTCTGGCTGCCCCTGCTATTGCAGCCAACGCGAATCGAACCGGTGGTAGTCAAAGGGTCGATCGACTACGGCCTGACGCTACTAGTGAGCGACGGTATAGCCGATTCGATTCGCTACCTCTATGCCGCTGTTGTCGCCATACCTCTGCTGCTTCTCCCCTACCCCTGGCTGCGAATCTTCGGGGTGGCTTTGCTGGCCAGCGGCCTAGTGGCGGAATTGGCCTACCGCCAGGCGTTTGTGTCGGTATGGTGCTACTTCAGCGCTCTGCTATCAGTCCTAATTGTGTGGATCGTCCACACGAACAAGATCCGCACCAGGGGACGGCCAAAAGAGGCTTCCTAACCTTACAAAGGCCACTGTTTCCTAGCGGCAGAAGCTTCGGCGAGCTATTGCACATCAGCACCGTTTGCGAGTTACACGCCACCGCCGCGCCTCAAGCGTCTGCACTTGCCGTGATCTGAGGCCGCGGATCAGCAGTAAGGCTGGTCAGATCGGCGAGAACATCACAGCGATGCAAAACCTGCAGGCCGAACTGTTCGCCATGCTCGAAAGCTCGGAGGCTTGCGGAGGCAGTACGCCGGCTCCAGCCACTACCGCGCTGGTCGTCGCGGACCGCTGAGCCGGGCGTTCGCCACCAGGCTGGGGCGGTCTGGGGAGCTCCCTGGCGGCTTCATCGGTTCGCCGATCCGAACCACTGCCGATACCACTGGGCCATCTGCTCGATCTCCTCGCTCTGCACCCGCACCATCGCCGCCTCCAGCTCCCGCAGCTCGGGATGGATGGTGCCCCATTGGGCGTGGGAAGCCATCATCACGCCCATGCGGTGGTGGGAAATTATCTGGTCGAGAAAGGCCCGATCAAAGTCGGGAGCCGTGTGCAGCGCCTCAAGGCTGGTGCCCCCCAGTTTCAGGAAAGTTGTCACCCCTCTGATCAGTACATCCGGGGGCTTGAGGACATGACTAATGCGTCGAT
>NZ_JBSYHW010000195.1:0-1595 GCF_056108345.1 Cyanobium sp. NIVA-CYA 375
CCATATCCATATCCATATCCATATCCATATCCATATCCATATCCATATCCATATCCATATCCATATCCATATCCATATCCATAGCCGCCGCTAGGGATGCGCACCATGTTGGTGATCACCCCGAGCACATCGACACCGCTGGCCTCGATGCGGCGCAGGGCTTCGGCGGGCAGGTTCTTGTTGATCTGCCCGAGCGACACCAGGAAGAGCAGGCCATCGAGGTGCTCAGCGATCAGCACCGGATCGCTGAGGGTGAGAGCTGGAGGTGTGTCGAAGATCACCAGGTCGTAGCCCTGCAGGGCGCGCACCTGCTGGATCAGCCGGCTGGCGCGATCGGAACTGAGCAGCTTGGCCGGATCTGGTGGCGTAGGGCCGGCGCAGAGGATCGAGAGGTTGGGGTAGGGGTGCTGGATCAGCTGCTCAAGCTGAAGGGAGTCGTCGGTGAGCAGGTTGGAGAAGCCCTGGAGGTTGTCCACCCCAAACAGGTAGTGGAGCGAGGAGCGGCGCATGTCTGCGTCCACCAGCAGCACCCGCTGGTCCAAGTCGGCGAAGGTTTTGGCAAGCAGGGCGATCATGGTGGACTTGCCCTCGGCCATGGTGGTGGAGGTGAGGCCCACCAGGCGCACGGGCTGGTCGGCGCGCAGCAGGCGGAAGGTGGTGATCAGGATGCGCAGCGACTCGCGCAGGGCAAAACGCTGGTTGGAGGTGAGCGCCTGGAACACCAGCTCCACAGAGGTGTGCTTGACGATCGGCAGGAAGGGTAAGCCGCCTAGCAGGGGGTAGGGGAGGGCGTCTTCAATTTCACGCGGCGAGTGGAACACCTGATCGAAGCGGTCGCGCAGCAGGGCGGCGCCTACGCCGCCAACCAAACCGAGCAGGGCTCCGAGCAGCAGGTTGCGCTGCACACTCGGTTTCACCGGCGTGGTGCTGAAGCCAGGCGGGGCGATCACCTGCCAGGGCACGTTGTCCTGGGCGATCTCGAGGCGGAAGGACTCGCGGGATTTGATGTAATTGCCGAGGTTTTCGCGGGCCACCCCAAGGCGCTGCTGGATGTCGTCGTATTGCTTCTGAAGGGTGGGGCTGCCGCGGAAGCCCTGCTCGGCGCGGAGGAGCTGCAGCTGCTGTTCGCGTTGGGCGGAGCGGTTTTCGATCAGGGCTGCCTCGATCGATTCAAGCTGGTTGCGCTGCAGCAACGGCCGCAGGCGATCGCGCTGGGCGGTGAGGCTTTCCACCACGGGCGACTTGCCGCGGAAACTGGCGGAGGCGTAGGCGAGTTGCTTCTCCACATTGGTGAGTTCGCCCACCAGGCTGGGCACGGTGCCGGAGGTGAGCTTCTCGGAGCCGAAGGTCACCTTGTCGGAGAGGCCCGTGGCCTGGCTGGTGAGGGCCTGGATCTCCTGGAACTTTTCGGAAGAGAGATTGCCGCCGCGCACGGTGGCCTCAAGGCTCACCAGTTCTGCTTCCTTGACGCGCAGGCTGCGCAGGGCGGCGGCGAGATCCTCCTGGGTTTTCTGCAGTTCGACGGCCTTGACACCCGGATCGAGCAGGTTGTAGCGAAGGCGGAAGGTTGCCAGCTCCTGCTGCAGGCCCACCAC
>NZ_JBSYHW010000196.1:0-1547 GCF_056108345.1 Cyanobium sp. NIVA-CYA 375
CGAACAGAAGGCATCCCACTTTTTTTGCAGCACCAGCAAAGCCGCCATTTCCGCCATGGCCTTCTCCTTGCGCTGCAGCTCCTTTCTGAGGGCTTTGATCTCCCGCTGGTCCTGGGCGCGGAGCTTCTCGAGCTCCTTCTGTTCGGCCATCGTCAGCACAGGCTTGGCGTTGGCATCCTGGGCCGCCTGCCGCCAGCGCTCCACCTGCTCCGGGAACAGGCCCCGCTCGCGGCAGTAGGCACTGAGCTCGGTGGCGTTGAGGCCGGCGCTCTCCAGCACCACCGTGAACTTGTCGGCGGCGTTCCAGCCCTCTGGTTCCTTCTCAGATGCCGGCACCACCTCTCCCTGCAACCGCCAGGCCTTCCTCCATTTGTAGAGGGTCATCACGTGGATGCCCAGCTCTTCTGAAATCCGGGCCACGCTCTGCCTGTGGGGCGGGTGCATCCGTCTCCTCACATCAGCCTTAACGGCCTCGCTGTATCGGCGCATTGGTCATGTCCTCAAGCCCCCGGATGTACTGATCAGAGGGGTGACAACTTTCCTGAAACCGGGGGCACTGAGCACGCCATCGGCCGTCATGCTCAACCCAGTACCCACCTTGATGCCGCCCAACACCTTGGCCGTCGCGATGGGCAGGACATAAAGGGAGGAGGGCACAAACACCTTGGCGTCAGTGCCCAACCTGGCGCTGTTGCCGGCATCAGCCGACACAGCGCTCGGGCCAGCAGGGCCCTGCAGGTTGGCAGCAAGCGACCAGGCCACCGCTCAGCTCAGGGTGTACACGTCGCCCGTGGCGTTATCTAAATACAGATCACCAGGGATCGAACCTGGGATGTCAGCTGCCGGAGCGCCGCTGCCGTTGAACCAGCCCGTACCGCGCATGCCCTGCACGCCGGCTGGTCCTTCCACGCCTTGAGCGCCAGCAGGGCCTATTTCTCCTTGAACGCCAGCAACGCCAGCAGGGCCCTCAATTCCCTGCGGTCCCTGGATCGAGCCGCCAGTCACCCAGGTGCTGCTGGCCGCATCCCATACCTGAAAGGAGTCATCGGCCTGCACGATGTAGGCATCGCCCTGGGCTGCATCAGCTGGCAGCTCGGTTTCTGTCGCCACCTGGCCCTTAAAGGTGATGCCCAAACCCGCAGCACCCTGGATGCCCTGCTGGCCTTGAACACCATCAGGGCCAATCGGACCCTGGATGCCGGCTTCTCCTTGTGGTCCTTGGACGCCTTGGGCGCCATCAGCGCCAGCAAGGCCTTGCACCCCTTGGGCGCCCTGAATACCTTGCTCACCCTGCGGACCTTTAAGAGAGCCGCCTGCTACCCAAGCCATGGTCAAGCGGGCCAGTAGCCCGGTGTGTCAACAGCAGCTATTGCCGTATCTCACCGCTAGCCGCTAGCCGGTGGCTAACAGCAGCCGCAACTGCGTTCAGCAAGCTGACTGGACTAGAGCGTCCCGTAGGGGATCTTGCGCATGGCGCGCACGGGTGAAATAAATATCTTGGGCATCCAAGAAAACAAACCACTATCCATACTCAACACATAGCAATC
>NZ_JBSYHW010000197.1:0-1534 GCF_056108345.1 Cyanobium sp. NIVA-CYA 375
CGTTGATCTGGAAAGAGAAACGCAGGCGGCGGTGTTCTAGGATCGGTTCTTCGGAATCGATTGTCGACACTGACATCTGCGGTCTTTTTGAAAAGACATACCATGTAACCGGTCTTCGGATCGGTGAACGTGGGATCTCGTCAAGAATACGTAGAACTAAAGCCAAATCGGATTTCGGTCCGAAATGCTTAGGTCAGAAGTCAACTCAACCTGAGAGTTTGATCCTGGCTCAGAGCGAACGCTGGCGGCAGGCCTAACACATGCAAGTCGAACGGACTCTTCGGAGTTAGTGGCGGACGGGTGAGTAACACGTGGGAACGTGCCTTTAGGTTCGGAATAAGCCCGGGAAACTGGGTCTAATACCGAATGTGCCCTTCGGGGGAAAGATTTATCGCCTTTAGAGCGGCCCGCGTCTGATTAGCTAGTTGGTAGTGTAATGGACTACCAAGGCTACGATCAGTAGCTGGTCTGAGAGGATGACCAGCCACATTGGGACTGAGACACGGCCCAAACTCCTACGGGAGGCAGCAGTGGGGAATTTTCCGCAATGGGCGCAAGCCTGACGGAGCAACGCCGCGTGAGGGATGAAGGCCTCTGGGCTGTAAACCTCTTTTATCAAGGAAGAAGATCTGACGGTACTTGATGAATAAGCCACGGCTAATTCCGTGCCAGCAGCCGCGGTAATACGGGAGTGGCAAGCGTTATCCGGAATTATTGGGCGTAAAGCGTCCGCAGGCGGTTTTACAAGTCTGTCGTTAAAGCGTGGAGCTCAACTCCATTTCGGCGATGGAAACTGTAAGACTAGAGTGTGGTAGGGGCAGAGGGAATTCCCGGTGTAGCGGTGAAATGCGTAGATATCGGGAAGAACACCAGTGGCGAAGGCGCTCTGCTGGGCCATAACTGACGCTCATGGACGAAAGCCAGGGGAGCGAAAGGGA
The DNA here is from genome assembly GCF_056108345.1 of Cyanobium sp. NIVA-CYA 375. Taxonomy (NCBI): domain Bacteria; kingdom Bacillati; phylum Cyanobacteriota; class Cyanophyceae; order Synechococcales; family Prochlorococcaceae; genus Cyanobium; species Cyanobium sp. NIVA-CYA 375. Next base: position 939 of record NZ_JBSYHW010000197.1, read on the forward strand.
TTAGATACCCCTGTAGTCCTGGCCGTAAACGATGAACACTAGGTGTCGGGGGAATCGACCCCCTCGGTGTCGTAGCCAACGCGTTAAGTGTTCCGCCTGGGGAGTACGCACGCAAGTGTGAAACTCAAAGGAATTGACGGGGGCCCGCACAAGCGGTGGAGTATGTGGTTTAATTCGATGCAACGCGAAGAACCTTACCAGGGTTTGACATCCTGCGAATCCCTTGGAAACTTGGGAGTGCCTTCGGGAGCGCAGTGACAGGTGGTGCATGGCTGTCGTCAGCTCGTGTCGTGAGATGTTGGGTTAAGTCCCGCAACGAGCGCAACCCACGTCTTTAGTTGCCAGCATTAAGTTGGGCACTCTAGAGAGACCGCCGGTGATAAACCGGAGGAAGGTGTGGATGACGTCAAGTCATCATGCCCCTTACATCCTGGGCTACACACGTACTACAATGCTACGGACAAAGGGCCGCAAACTCGCGAGAGCTAGCAAATCCCATAAACCGTGGCTCAGTTCAGATCGTAGGCTGCAACTCGCCTACGTGAAGGAGGAATCGCTAGTAATCGCAGGTCAGCATACTGCGGTGAATACGTTCC
>NZ_JBSYHW010000198.1:0-1530 GCF_056108345.1 Cyanobium sp. NIVA-CYA 375
CACCCAGCTGGAAACACTGTCCGCCCGTGTCACCCAGCTGGAAGAGCAGATGGGCCGCAGCTCCAGGAACTCCTCAAAGCCTCCATCCAGTGACGGCAGCGGTTTTAAGCCCACAGGCAAGGGGAAGAGCAAAGCCTCTGGTCGCAAGCGCGGTGGCCAGGAGGGCCATCCCGGTGCAGGCCGCAACCTGCTTCCTTCCGAGCAGTGCAAGGACCTGATTCCCCATCATCCCAGCCACTGCCGCGGTTGTGGCGAGCCTCTGCGTGGGGATGATCCGGCACCGGTCCGCCACCAGGTGGTCGACATCCCGCCGATCGTGCCGTTCGTGATCGAGCACCAGCTGCATCGCCTCGTCTGCCCCCACTGCCATACGACCACCTGCGCACAGCTGCCTGTGGGTGTGGAGAGCAGTGGCTACGGCCCACGACTCAGTTCCCTGGTGGGGCTGTTGGGCAGCGTGTATCACCTCAGCCATCGCAAGGTGCAGGGCTTGCTGGATCAGGTGCTGGGGATCGAGGCCAGTACCGGTGCCATCAACAGCATCCGCTGCCGGCTCTCAGACAGCCTGGCGGCACTGGTGGAGGAGGCCGCCGCCGCGATCCGCCGCGAGAAGGTGGCGCACATCGATGAGACGGGCGGCCCGATGGGCAACGCGGATGGCAACAACCCCGACGGCCGCCGTGGGTGGTTATGGGTGATGGTCACCCCCGTACTCACCGTGTTTCAGCAGGTGCTCAGCCGCTCGGCGCAGGCGGCCCGCCAACTGCTGGGCGACAACTACGGCGGCATTGTGGTCTCCGATCGCTACAGCGCCTACAGCTGGCTGCCGCTGGAGCAAAGGCAGCTCTGCTGGGCCCACATCAAGCGGGATCTCACTGCCATCGCGGAACGCTCCGGCGTCAGCGCCCCGGTGGGGCGGGATCTGCTGGAGCTGGAGACCCAGTTGTTCCATCAGTGGCATCGCTGGCGAGACGGCGAGATCGACAGGCAAGAACTGCAATCCCTCACGGCGCCGATCCGCCAGGCCTTTGAGAGCAAGCTGCAGGAAGCGAGCGATCTGGGCTTTCACAAAGGGGAGAAGACTCCCTGGGCCACCACGGTGCGCACCTGCCGGCAGATCCTCAACCTGGCGCCAGCCCTATGGACCTTCCTGGAGCATCCCGATGTGGAACCGACGAACAACGCTGCGGAACGGGCGCTCAGACCGGCGGTGATCCACCGAAAACTCAGTTACGGCGTCCAATCCCGGCGGGGTGGCCTTTGCCACAGTCGTCTATTGACAGTGACCACAAGCCTGAAACAGCAGGGCCGTGACGTGTTGGAATGTCTGGTTGAGGCATGGAATGCCCATTACCACGGACTGCCGGCGCCAAGCCTGCTGCCTCCAGCAAAATAGGGGCACAGGCAGAGCGACCAGAGCAGTGAAAGGTGCGCGCTGAGAGGCTGAGCAAAAGAGCTGCGCATCAATCATGAAGTGGTGACTGCCTATGTCATGTCAAGGTCAGGCCGGCACGCCCCGTGAACGGTTAC
>NZ_JBSYHW010000199.1:0-1525 GCF_056108345.1 Cyanobium sp. NIVA-CYA 375
GCTCCCTCAAGCGTAAGGTAAGCACACACCTCGGCAACCCTCTGTAGTTAGCACTTAAACGTCAAACCTGCTGCGGAGACCGTATCAACGATTACTACGGCGTTGAGCCCGAGGGCACTCCCGGCTGGCGCTCCGCTAGCCGGATCAGTAATCATTGGAGGACCCTGCCCGCATGATTCACTACGCCATCCATGACTACGGAATCGGAGCCAACCTGCCCCTGCTTGTAAATCTCCTCCAGGGACCCGACATTTCCATCGAAGTCTCATTCGATTCCGACGAAGGGTCCCTGGAGAGGGTACGTAGGGCGTTCACCGGTCAGCCCCCTAACCTCACCCTTCGTCACTCCACGTCTATTTCTTGGGGGGGGGGCGGCTTGTACAAGGCCATGATCAAGTCGATGCGGCACGCTCTGGAGCTGCCGGACTGGACCTACTTCATTAATTGCTCCGGCAGTTGCCTGCCCCTGCGAAGTGCCGCCTGGACGCAACAGGTGCTTGAAGAGCAGGCCCTTCAAGGACGGCTGGGCTTCTGCGACTGCTACCGATTGGGTAAGCCGCTGACGTGGATCTCTAACCAGATGCAACCTGCGGACCTGAAGCACTGCATCAGCCAAAACGTCCATGGAAGAGCCCGCTTTCTGGTGGATCCCTGCCTGAAAGAGATGGTGGTGGAGAACCGACTCGATCCGGCCCGCAATATCGGTCAGCGGGTGGGTCTGATGTACACCGAAATCGAAAAGCACACCTACTGGGTGCGTCCCCTCAGCCCCGAAGAGTTACGGGAGCGGGCCCGGTTCCTCACGGAGCAACCCTTGCGCTACGGACGCCATTGGCTGGTGCTGCACCGCTCGATCGTGACATGGCTGCTGAAATCAACAATTCTGGAGCAGACCAGCCACTTCATGTCAGGCTGCTTCATATCTGAAGAGATGATCTTTGCGATGACCTTGTTCAGCCAGGAAAATCCCTATCGTGCCGCCATGGGCACGGACAATCTGCGCCACCGTCAAGGGGGGCCGCAACGCGTCACCCTGGAGGAGATTCCGGCGATCCTCACCACTGGCGACCGTCTAATGGCGAGAAAGATATCAGCAGCCGATTACCCTTATGCCGCCGAAATTGTGCGGCGGTTCAACGCCGCTCAATAGCTGAAAGCTGATTCAAAGTTTCACGCTGGGCTCTGAGTTGGTTGTTGCATTGCTTGTCAGCACTGCCGCAGTAGCGATGGGCATCTTCCTAACTACGTATCACGGATCTAGTGCAATCTCTCCAGGTCCCATGGTTCTGTAACTACTTTCACTAGGGCTTCTTTTGCTCGAAACGCCCAGGCAATATCTCAGCCATGGCTGATCTGGTGATCCGCTGCCGTAAAAGAGATGTGTCGTTTTCCCGACCAGGCTTTGCTGTTTGTCTTTTACGGTCAAGAGGGAGTCGGCTCCCTGCTCCTGGAGTTCTGCTAAAACGGTTCCGGGGTGTTCAGCGTATCCGGCTGGATCTCAATGGAGTGCTTACTTATCCAGTCG
>NZ_JBSYHW010000200.1:0-1507 GCF_056108345.1 Cyanobium sp. NIVA-CYA 375
TTGCAATCGCATGAGGCGAAATTCACCTGAAACCACCTGAGCCCTTTCCTATCATTTTGATGTGCAATTTAGTAGACACCTTGGCGCCGTAAGGCGTTTTTTTGTAGATGACTGCAGGCTTGGAATTCCTCTTTTTCGAGGTGCCCTCAAAGCTGTGACTGGGGTTTGACTTGTTGCAACTGGGGCTCCCAAAATTAAGTACTAGGCAAAATTGGACTACTAAAAATCCCGATTTGCAATAGATGCATAATTATTATGGTTGCGATATTTATTATTAAATTCTACCTCCAGCTCCCTCCTGATCTGCGTGATTGCTTCCCGCACTGCGGCTTTTTCATTTTCTTCGGAGGTAATTATTTGTTTTGCAACTTCGCGAAGCATTTCAATGTCATCGCAAGCGTCAATCTCGCGGAACGCTGTCTCCAGTCGGAACTTTTGCTCCAGTGAAAGTCGGTGATTGGACATGTTATTAGTGGAGCAAAGCCACATGCGAGGGGCCTTGCTGTTTATGGGTTTTACTATTGGACTTCTGAGATTGTAAAAGGGGCTGGGGGGAAGCTTGTAGGCAATGGGTCGACCTCACCATTGGCAAGAGCTCTTGCTCGGATGTACATCTGACTATCCGTGGCGCCCTGAGCTTCCATTGCGGTTGCTACCGTGGCCCAGTTTTTAACTTCAGTGGACATTTGAAAGAATGAATGTCAGACCACCCAATGTTCGCGATCACGTCTTGGTGGGTGCGAGGAGGAAAGCCGCACCACTACCGAACTTCAACGATCAGCAAAAATTGTTAGTTAACACATCTCTAAATATTACAGACTTTTGTTTATGGCTCCAGCGGCTGCAGTGAGTACAGCTGCGAATGACAGACTTCCTCTACGGACGCGGGCAGTGCATAGCAAGCAGCTCCAGGCGGCTATGGAACTGGCGCAGGACCTGCCTGAGCGCCCGGCTGTTTGGTGAGATCAAGGACCAGTAGACCCCGGCTCTCAGCCGATCTGCCCTGCGTGTCCGTAAGCCCTTGTGCTGTGGGCGCAGCAGAGGTTCAGGATTCGTTCAACAGGCTCAGTGCTTCCATCACCTGAAGGCGGATGCCGCCCAGCCGGGTCCAGGCCCATACCGCATCCTTTCTGCTCTGGTAGGGGTGCCAGTCATCCTCAGCGATGCGGCGCTGGAAATGGGCTGCCACACGCAGGGCAACGGCGACATCGCTTCGCCTTACCAATCGCAGCGTTTTCCCTCCGATAACCACATCAGCAGGCATAGCGTTGTGGAGCAATCAGGAATTGACCAGGCTCATTCTCTGCCCTCCCCAGCCCCCTCTCGAACCAGAATCGGGAAACAGCCTTTGGTCCAGTCACCAGAATATGCATCGTCACCGCAGTAATTAATAGTCCCATCATGCGCTGCTGCTGTGCCAACACCCTTTTGCCGTAACTGTTCAGGGGGGAGAAAGCTCCGTGGCAGTTCCGCTCTTGACAGACCTCTGAAAACAGCTTGGATCTCA
>NZ_JBSYHW010000201.1:0-1500 GCF_056108345.1 Cyanobium sp. NIVA-CYA 375
GATCAGCTTCTGGCGCAGGGCGGTGGCCAGCTGATCAAAGTTGGGCGCCATGAATCGCTTCCACTCCGTGCAGATCACCAGGGCATCGGCGCCCTCCGTGGCTTCTTCTTTGCTGGCAGCAAGCAACAGCCGCCCATCAGCCAGAGCTTCCGGGTAAATCCGCTCAGCTTCCTCCCGAGGCGTTCGGCCAGGTTGGCCAGCCACTTTGCATGTGGTGCCGAAGGGCTCCTCACGACCTGCAGCCCTGCCAGCGCTCGGGCATCAGCCCTTGTGCTCCTCCAGCCAGGCTGTCAAGTCGGCAGGCCCGCTGAAATCGAGCAACGCCTCGGCTAGGGCCTCCAGCTGCTCCAGCGGCAGGACTTGGATTTCGGCGGTGGTGGCGTCGCTGAGGCGTCCGCAGCGGCGGTTGAGCAGGCGAAGAGTCACCTTGGCCTCGCCTTGTGCTTCACCTTCTTGCCTGCCTCGTGCCTCCCCTTCCTGCCGGCCCTCCTCGATCCACTGCTGGGCAGCGCGCGTATGACGCAGCTCTTTGGCCGGAATGCCTGCGATCACCATGATCTCCTCGCGAGTGAGTATTGGAAACCGTCCCACCAGAATAGGCAGAACAGCTGAAAGCAGATCCGGCCGGAGCTCGAGGATCTGCTGGGTAGTGGACTTGAGCTCAGCCTCTGGCCGCACCGGCAGCGTGAGCAGGCTGAGCAGGGGGTCGAGATCAGGCTGCTGGCCCAGCTCCTCCAGACTGAGCCAGATCACCCCATCCACAAACACCTGCAGCTGCTTTGGCAACTGGGCTGGGCCAAGCTTGAGGCGCCGGTGCGGCACCACCACGACCACCGCCAGATGCAGCACCTGGGGGTGGAGCTGGAGAAAGCGAGCGGTTTGGGCAAAGAGGCGGTGCTTGAACCCTGGCTTACTGTGCATCTGTACCTCCAGCAGCACCACCGGCTGGTCCGGGGTGCCGGCCTCGCCGCTTTTTGGCCAAAAGGCCCCATCAAGACGATGGTTTGCGGCTTTGAGCTCGGGTGCCTCAAAGCGGTAGAGGGCATCGCCAGGGGAATCAGGCCCCAGGGATGGAGCCGCCGCGACACCTTGCGGCAACAGCAAGGCGATCAGATCGGGGGCGCTCTGAAACAGCCCATAGAACCAGTGATCTGTTTTCAAGCTCCACCCACTGACACCGGCCAGCCCTCTGCACCGCGTTCTCATCACAGTACGCCTGTACTGCCGTGCAAGGCCTCCGTGGTTTTACGGGTATTCCAGCCAGGCTCCCGCGGTGGGCGCGTCCTTGCGCCCCAGCCGCCTCTCGGCGGGTTCCAACCCCTCACACCACCGGGCTAACAGAAGCCCCCCGCCCAATCGCGTAATCCGTTCACCCCAGCTCCGCCAGGCGCTCTGGGTCGTAGAGATTCCGCCCATCAGCGATCAGCTTCTGACGCAGGGCGGTGGCCAGCTGATCGAAGTTGGGGGCCATGAACCGCTTCCACTCCGTGCAGATCACCA
>NZ_JBSYHW010000202.1:0-1484 GCF_056108345.1 Cyanobium sp. NIVA-CYA 375
TCAGAAACATAACGCGCTAAGAAGGGGTCCTTGAAAGCTCCATCCTGAAAGCGCAGCACTAAGCGGCCGTCTACGGTTTCGGCTGCCTCGACATTTGAAACCCCCGGCACGCGCTGTTTCATGCGCTCCAAGATGTCGTTGAAAATCTGGCGATGATGCCCATAGATGTATTGCGTAACGAGTGGTAGGTTGCCACCCTCGGGCGAAAGATGTTCGGCGTAACCAGTCTCCTGGCTGGGACGAGCATCCTGGATGTGAAAGTCGGAAAGATGCCAGCCCTCAATCAACTTGCGAAAACTATTGACAACCTTAAACCTCTCAAACTGACCCAGTCCTTTGATCGCTAAAATCTCAGGGCTATCAAGTCTCTGGGTTTCTCGCTTCATCTCAGCAGCAGGAGAGCCATAGTCGACCTCATTCGTAACAGCCGTGCCCTCGCCCATCCGAAAGTCAAGGAAATGCCATGGCTGCCCAAATTGTCCTCGTCGATACTTCAGAACCTCACGGCTAACAACAGCGCGTCCATCTTGATCGGAAACTTCCAGCTGATAAGTCACCAATGGGCCATTGGTTTCTCGGAACTTGATCTGGATGCTGATCGGCCCATCTTGATCCCTGCTGCGCACTTCCCGCAGGCCTCCGCGACGTGTAACCGCAATATGCACATTGTTCAGAAGAGCATCCTTCAAAAAGCCAAAAATCTCGAAGAGAGTTGATTTGCCACGGCCATTGGCACCTACAAACACGGCCACCGATGGAATGTCGACAATATCGACGTCCTTAAATACGCGAAAGTTTTTGATGCGCAGCTGCTGGATTTGCATGATGGGCATCAGCATGAGGAGGTCTCCCGTGATTCCATGGTGCCCGGTTGCCTGGTGTCTGGGTCAACAAATAGCCCCGTTTGCACTGCCTGCTCCCCGATCGCGGCCCTGCCCTCGGCCTCATCAGGAGCCCGCAAGCTGAGCACTGCACCCTGTTTGTCGCTCAGGCGTTGCTCCATGGCAGCGACCTTCTCAGGGATGACCGACCAGAGACCGGTCTCCAGGATGCGCATCTCGCTGACCACCTGGCGGTTGTCACCGCGACCCATGCGGCGAGTGGCCTCTTTCTCCACGGCAGCGAGGGCTTCAGCAGGGTGTTCTGACAGCCAGGTCAAGCGGTGTGGGGCGTCGCCTTCGTCGCCAAGGTCTTTGCCGCCGGGGCGGTAGGGAGCTTCCTCGATGCGGAAGTCAGGCGCGATCTCCTGCTGCAGGCGGAGCTCCCAGGCCCAGGCCCGCTCGGGGTGGTATCGCCAGAAGCAGCCATGGGCCACCGCCAAAGAGGGATCCCCCTGACACTTCTCATCCACCCGGGAGGGCCAGTAGCGCATGGCCAGATGGGCCCAGTCGTAGTCCTTTTTCCCTTGGGCGCTGGCGAGCTCCTCCCACCACTTCTTGGGATCTTTCCACTGCGGCTCCAGCAGCGGCCAGAGCGCTGCGGAA
>NZ_JBSYHW010000203.1:0-1463 GCF_056108345.1 Cyanobium sp. NIVA-CYA 375
GACGATGCTCTTGCTCTACGCCTACTGCGTGGGCACCGTCTCTTCCCGCAAGATCGAACGGGCCTGCTACGAGGACCTGGCCTTCCGGGTGCTGACCGGGAATCAGCAGCCGGACCACAGCCGGATCAGCGAGTTCCGGCGCCGGAATCTCGATGCCCTCAAGGATCTGTTTGTTCAGATCCTGCGGCTCTGCCAGAAAGCGGGGATGGTGAGCCTGGGCCATGTGGCGCTGGATGGTACCAAGGTTCAGGCCAATGCCTCCAAGCACAAGGCTATGAGCCACGAGCGGATGCTTAGGGCGGAGAAGGAGTTGGCAAAAGAGATCAATGCCTTGATCCGGAAGGCCGAGATCCTCGATGCCCAGGAAGACAAGCGCTACGGCAAGGGGAAGCTCGGCAGCGATCTGCCCGATGAGTTGCGGTACAAGCAGGGACGCCTCGAGAAAATCCGTCAGGCCCGCAAGGAGATGGAAGCGGAGACTGCTGCAGCGACGGCGCGGCAGCGGCAGGAGGAAGCAGAGGAGGCCAGGGCCAGAGCGGCGGCTGCCCGAGAGGCGGATGCACCGGCAGCCGAACACGCTGAGCTATGGAAGAAAGCTGAGGCGGCAGCAGCCAAGGCCAAGGTTGCACGGGAGGCTGCGATCGAGGCGGCCGAGACCGCTGGCCTGGAGCCACCGGATCTGGAGCCACTTGCGGTTGATGCCATGCCCAGACGGGGACTGGCTCGGAAAGCAGACGGCACACCAACCAAGAAAAGCCAGCGGAACTTCACCGATCCAGAGAGCCACCTGATGCAGTCCGGTGGCTCCTATCTGCAGGGCTACAACTGTCAGCTGGCGGTGGACAGCGACCATCAGGTGATCGTGGCGGTGGGCGTCAGCAACCAGCCGCCAGACGTGGAGCACTTGGAGCCCATGTTGGAGCGCATCGCCGCCAGCACCGGTGCACTGCCGGTGGTGATGACACTGGACGCGGGCTACTGGAGTGAGGACAACGCCAGAGCTTGCACCGATCAGGGCATCGATGCCTATATCGCCACAGGCCGGCTGCCGCATGGAAAGCCGCCACCGGCGAAACGCGGACCCCTGCGCAAAGATGCTGATGCCAAAACCCGCATGGCCCGCAAGCTCAGAAGCAAGAAAGGCTCAAAGATCTACGCCCGGCGCAAGGTGATCGTGGAACCGGTGAATGGGCAGATCAAGGAAGGACGGGGCCTGCGGCGGTTTCTGCTGCGAGGCCTGGAGAAGGTGAACGGCGAGTGGCACCTGATCGAAGCCACGCACAACCTGCTCAAATTGTTCCGGCACAGGCGATCACAACAACAGGTGCTGGCAGTAGCAACGGGATGAGGGGCAGCCGCCTCCTGGCAGCTGGTGCCAGGGCTGAGAGAACTCCACCGATTGGGCCCATCAGGCAGAAGAACGGAGCTGCTTTCGTTCAGATCAGCCGGGATTCGCTGTGTCC
>NZ_JBSYHW010000204.1:0-1457 GCF_056108345.1 Cyanobium sp. NIVA-CYA 375
TGCCCGCCATCCGCAAGTGTCTGGCCCGCGTTGATGAGCTCGATCAGCGGCTGCTGGCCCAGCATGAGTTGCTGGTGCTGCGCTGCGAGCTCGAATCCAAGCGGCACGCTGTGGCCTAAGGCTCAGGAGCCACAGGCTCAAGCCCTGCCGGGGGCCAAATCCCGGCTTTTTCACCCTGTTGTTTTGCTGGAGATCAGGGTCAGCAGTGGTGCCCCGCAGGAGAGAGCACTTCCCCGATTGTTCGCCCAAGTGCCAGCAACCTGACGGGCTGGCAGCACCGCAGCGTCAAGGCCAAGGCGAGCGCCCGGTGGGAATTACTGAGTGCACCTTTCAGTGCCACTCGGGCGGCCTTGACCCGACATCTTATTGGGCGCGAGAGGGGGCGTTTTTTCTCCTTTCTGCGATGCAAGCCACCTCCACCCTGCTCCGCTCCAGCAGCACCAGGCAGCGCAAGGCCGGCCAGTCCGTTAAGCAGCTGGTGCTGTTTCCCTTGCCCGAGCCGATCGCCTGCTGCTGGGATCTGATCTGCCCAGAGGAAGCCTGGGAGCAGCCCCTGCGCTGGGCCGTCTAGGGCCCAGGCCCGCTGGAGGCCTACGCCCCTCCACCCACTCGCGCCTGCTCGGGGATTCCAGTGCTGCGGCCCTAACCCGTGGTGCACCAGCTGGCCTAAATGCAGGCAGCTCAGCTGCCGCCAGCTGCCCATCCATCAGCACCACCGGCTCCGTTGACTTCCGCAGCGTTGTGGTGCTCCAGCCAGGCATTCAGCAGGTCGCCTTTGGTCACCCGATAGCCCAACTGGCGAGCGGTGTGCAGCAGCTCCTTGCGGCTGCGGCACTGGCCGAGGGTCTGCTGGAGCGCCTGGCTGGTTTCTGCATCAGCCACCAACCGCTCAAGATCAGACCAGCTCATGCGAGTGTGCCCGGTATGCGCTCACGTTCGCGTGGGATAGCCCCTGGCACCAGGTTCCGCAGGGCAAGCTCTTGCACTCCACCCGGTTGCTGTCTGCCCTGTCCCTTTGTTGGGGTGGAGGTCAGGTCCCCTTGGTAAACCAGACCTCATCCGACCTGGCGGGAGCAGCTGGTCCAGGCCTCGATCGCGAGGGGAGCGAGCAGGTCTGTTCACCGGACGCGGTGAGGAGGCAGCACGGGTATTGCAGCAGGGCCACTGGGCGTTGGCTGGCCGGGCGTTGCGAAACCCCTCCGCAGCTTGCCCCTGCGGCTCGCACTAGCAAGGGCTGACGCAAGGCTCGCTGTGCTCGCCCCTGGCTAGTGCTCACCTTTGGGGCGCTTGGTCGGTGTTCTCCGCACCACCCCAGCCATGGCCACTCCCCAAGGCCCCGTCTGTGAAGTCCGCCTGCTTGTGGTTCACCGCTATCCGCCAGGCGTTCAGAAGCTCGGCTCCACTCCCTGTGAGGTCGAGTTCTTTGGCCGCCGCGGTAAGCCCGTCAAAAAGATGCG
>NZ_JBSYHW010000205.1:0-1449 GCF_056108345.1 Cyanobium sp. NIVA-CYA 375
GCTCATGGCGCTACCCTTAATCAAGGCCGCCTGAATGGCAGCCAAGGAGTGACAACTTTCCTGAAAGTCACCGGATCGGACGGTTCTCATACATGGCCTTGTGCACATCCGTGAAGAAGTCCAGTCGCAGCCAATCGCGCAGGCTGCGGTTAGAGGCAATGGCTGATCCATAGAGTGACCAGGCCTCATGCAGAGGGGCCGCGGCGGCTGTGCCGAGGTCATCGCGGTGATCGTTTTCCTCTAACGAGCCATCGAGAAACAGAATCCCTGCCGGAAGGGCATGGGAGAGGTCAGCGGCAGCTGGATCGAGGATTCCGGCCTGATTGCTCGTGGTGGGCTGGCCCTGCTCATCGACGGGAGCGAAACGGCCCAAGGCGACACCAAGGGCAAAACTCAGGTGATCCGTGGGGGGCTCGGGGTCAAGTTCTTGGATGTACTCAGGAAGAGGTGCTCCTTCTGGGCGGTCGATAGCTTGCTGGGCCCAGATTTGTGTATGTGCCCAAGGCGAGTCGCCAGGCATTATATATTCTATTGAGGATTCACGATGATGCTCATGCTTCTCGAATGAATTCAAGATCTTAGCATATATCTCATTTGCATCGGCTACATGAAATAGGGGAAGTCGGTTTACGTCGCCGGCCTGAAAATTTACAGTAGGATTTAAAGATGAAAGAATGCCTCGACTCTTACTACTGTTCATAGCGCAAACCGCGTTTGCGACATCATCGGGAAATACGGAGCTTCCTGCGGATTCAAATATGCTTACAAATCTGTGGGCCCTTGCTGAAAAAACGGATCCGATTGCATTGAATGCAACACCAATTCGCAAAAGATAAAAATCTTCGTTTGCAAGGCCGCACGTATCAGTTCCAGACTGGCGGGACTTGTATGACTTAATTGGAAGCCCGTGGGGACCCCAATGTACGACGTATTTCAGAGGATCAATCCATTCGGCTCCAGAGGCGCCTTTGATCAAAGGGCACCATTTATCTTGTGTTGTGGAATCTTTGAGATTTTTCGACGCAGATATCTCCCAGGAGTTACGTGTAAATCGATTATTATCGCCAGTTGACTGAGCAGCTTTGCAAGGAGCAATGCTTTCCATGGTGGGCGCTTCGGCGTAGGCATTGATCAAGTCGGACTTCCACCAGTAGACCAAAGGCCATTCGGGCACGACCTTTAGTTTTTCAACATTGAATTGATCCAGTCCTTCCTGAACAAGAGATGCTGCACGTTTCCGGGCAGTGCGCTCAGCATCACGTGCATTATCACTGCGAGGAGTTGGGCATAGTGCAAGGCTTCGTGGATGAGCAGCAAGCCTTAGATTCCTGATGCACGAAGCGGCCACGCTTACCACTTCATCGGGAATATCTTCCCCCAGTTTCAGGAAAGTTGTCACCCCTCTGATCAGTACATCCGGGGGCTTGAGGACATGACTAATGCGTCGAT
>NZ_JBSYHW010000206.1:0-1440 GCF_056108345.1 Cyanobium sp. NIVA-CYA 375
CAGGCGCTGCGGACCGAGCTGGTCGATGTGCTGATCCCCGTCGAGCGCTGAACCGCCGGCCGGCTCTGGAACCACCGGAGTTGTTGCCTCCCTTGGAGGGCAGGCAACAACTCCGGTGGGAGCCTGGGTGCCTACAGCGAACCATCGCGCTGTTGATCAGGCCGCTGCTGTGCGAACGGCTGGACCGCCACGCAGGACGCCGAACATCTCGCGGGCCACGAATCGCTTGAGGCAGCGGATGATCTCCTTGATCGTGCGGCCCTCTGCCATACGTCGTTCGGCGTATTCCTTGGTCTGCTGATGCCACCGCAGCCGGCAGAGGACGATGCGGTGCAGGGCACAGTTGGCCTGCCGATTGCCACTGCGGTTCAGCCGGTGCCGCACCACCTTGCCGGAGCTGGCCGGCAAGGGATTGACGCCGCATAAGGCAGCGAATGAGGCCTCCGACTTCATCCGCTCCTGGTTGTCGCCGACTGCCATAACGAGGGTGGCGGAGATATCCACACCCACCCCGTAGGTGTTGCGCAGCTCCGGGCAGTGCTGCATGGTCAATCGGTCCAGCTGCGCAACGGTGTCCTTGAGTTCCTGATCCAGCTGCTGGATGCGGCGAGCGAGGTTGCGCAGGGCCAACTTGGCGGCGGCCAGAGGTGTGCTGATCTCTCCGGAACGCAGGCCGCTGCAGCAGTCCACCAGCTCCTTGCCCTTGAGCCGCTGCAGCCGTTCCCGCAACGCTGCCGGTGCCGTCACCACGATGGCGTGCAGCTGATTGAGGGCCGCAGTGCGGTTGCCAGAGGCTGAATCCTTGACCACCTTGAGCATGCGGATCATCTCCACCAGGTCATTCCCTGCCTTGGGAATGACCGTGGCCTTTCCGGAGATGTAAGAGCGTGCAGCAGCCTCTGCATCGATGGTGTCGTCCTTGCCCAGCCGGCGCCTGGTAGAGCGATCAGGCCGGTTCACCTCCACTACTTCCAGCTCTGCTGTCTGCAGGGCGCGGCAGAGACCGGCCCCGTAGCAACCGGTGCCCTCCACGGCGAACACCGGGCGACTTCCAAACTCAGCAGCCCAACGCATCAGCTCCTGATAGCCGATGCGTTTGGCCTCCAGCTTGAGGCTGCCCAGCCAGCCGCCATTGGCGCTCAGTGCCACCGCCATGTGGGTGTGCTTGTGGGTGTCGACACCAACCACGACATCGGGGTTGTTGCTGATCTCGACTTCAGGTGCTGGCGCTGCGCTCATGGCTGCTGGGAACGGGAGGGGGTGCAACCAGCCGGGCAGACGGACAGGCCATTGACGGGACGGGAACGTCGGACTCCTATGAGGTCACGGGACTCCCCGGCTGGTTGCCCCACCGCACGGACCGACAGGTCAGGTCCAAGACACCGCACCAGAACAGTGCGGGTCGGGCAACAGCAGGGTCAGACCCGTGCTGGTGGGGTC
>NZ_JBSYHW010000207.1:0-1436 GCF_056108345.1 Cyanobium sp. NIVA-CYA 375
ATCCTTGTCCTACATCCACCCGGCCATGAAGGGTTTGGGGTTGCGACTTCTGGCGGTCAGCCATTGCGTCGATGCAAGCCGTACGGGCAGCCTGCAGGCCACCTACATCTCCAGCGGCGCGGATCGCTTCGGCGGCGTGGGGTGCGGCGTCGATCAGGCGTTTCAGCTCACGCTCCAGCTGGGCAGCGCGGCGCAGTTCGCCGGGGGTGGCGGTGACGGTTTCGGCGGCCAGGTCGGCGGCCTCGGTTTGGGTCTGTTCGGTGGTCATGGTGGTTTGCCTGTTGGTTGTGGTCATGTCCGCCGCTGTGCCAGCGGATCGGGTTGTGGTCAGATCGGCGCCAATGGCGACGAGGCTCACTTCGGCCAGTCGCCAGCGGCGCACCAGATCGGGCCCGCCATTTCGGCCTGGCTCGATGTCGTCCGGGCTGAACTGAGCCCGCACGCTTGTTGGGCATCCACGGCTGGCCAGCTGCCAGCCGGTCTCGGCGGCGGGGGCGTCCTTGAATTCCGCCAGGCCAATCAGCTGGCCTTTTTCGGCGCGGAGACTCAGCAGTCGTCCGGCAATCGCCGAGGTTTCGTTGCGGTGATCGAGCAATACATTCACCACAGCGGCGCTGCTCACGGCCTCCGGGCGGCAGGTGAGCACGTAGCCCCCCACATCGGCCTCTGTTGCAATCCCCAACTCCACAGTTCGGGCTTGCTCGTTCACCGTGGCCGGTCCGGTTGCCAGCGGCTGCAGGCGCACCAGCTCGCGGTGCTGGGCGGTGCTACTCGCCATGGGTCCGACTCCATGCGAGCGCGATTGCTTCCCGGCTCGGGGTTTGGTTCAGTGCTGCTTCCAGCAGCTGCCGCTGGCCGATCGCATCGGCAACCAACCGGAATTGCAGCGCGAATAGCTCGCTGCATAGCCCGGTCAACGCCAAGCTGCTGAAGCTCACCCAGGCATCCCCGATCTGTAGACGGCTCAAGCCGTCATCAGGATGGGCGCCCCAGACCGTCAGCCCCAGCCGCTCATGCCGACCTGCAGGCGCGGCAGTGGGGGGTTCTCCTTGTGAGACGGTTTCGGCGGTGCGGGCCAGCACTCCGGCCAGCAGTTGCGCCAGAGCAGCCACAGCGGGGCAGTTGTCGCCCAGCTGGCGCACGGCTCGGGCTGAGCCCCCCGTGATCCCGACTTCGCCGGCCTCGGAATCGAGAGCAAAACAGGATTCATGTTCATCGGCGCCATGGCCGAACAGCAGCACTCCGTTTCGCGTGGTGATGAGTGCGGCGCCGGTTTCGGTTCGCTGCTGGTGGATCTTTTCGGCGGTTGGCTCACTTACCAGCAGCGAACCGGAAGGCGCCACGGTGTAGCCGCTTGCCTCCTGATCCAGTTCTGCAGCGATTGCCCGCAGGCGGTCGGCGCGGCTGGCGCCGGCTAGGCCTACCGCCCCTGTCTG
>NZ_JBSYHW010000208.1:0-1430 GCF_056108345.1 Cyanobium sp. NIVA-CYA 375
CCTGGGCCTCGTCGCGCGGCGGGCTCGTGGTGGGTGCCGGCAACTTCAACGGCGACCGGATGTTCATCGACAACCGCATCGTCGCCACGCCCACCGTGAACAGCGGCGCCACCCTCTCGGGCGTGACCGGCGTCATCGACTACAGCTTCAACAACTACCGCCTGGTCCTGACGCAGAGCGCCACGGTGGTGAACAACCCGCTGCTGCGCGAGAGCGCGGTGATCCCGAGCGGGCACTTCGGCCTGGCCAGCTACAACGTGGAGAACCTCGGCGGCACCGACAGCGCGGCGCGCTTCACCGCCATCGCCGGGCAGATCGCCGGCAACCTGGGCGCACCGCACCTGATCAGCCTGCAGGAGGTGCAGGACAACAACGGCAGCACCAACAACGGCACGGTCGCCGCCGACCTGACGCTGGGCAACCTGGCCGGCGCGCTGAACGCGGCCACCGGACGCAACTACGCCTGGGTCACGGTGAACCCGGTGAACAACGCCGACGGCGGCGAGCCCGGCGGCAACATCCGCCAGGCCTTCATGTACGACACCAGCCGCGTCAGCTTCGCGGGCGTGGTGGGCGGCTCGCTCGACGCCGTGAGTGCCAGCGCCACGGCCACCGGCCAGATCATGCTGAGCCTGGGCGCCGGCCGCATCGACCCCACGAACCCCGCCTTCGCCAACAGCCGCAAGCCGCTGGTCACGGAGTTCACGGTCGACGGGCAGCAGATCATCGTCATCGCCAACCATTTCAACAGCAAGGGCGGCGATCAGCCCCTGTTCGGGCCGACACAGCCGCCGCAGAACGGCACCGAGGTGCAGCGCCTGCAGCAGGCGCAGGCGGTGGCCAGCTTCGTGGCCGGGCTGCTGGCGATCAACCCGTTCGCCAACATCGTGGTCACGGGCGACCTGAACGACTTCCAGTTCGCCAGCTCGCTGGCGCCGCTGGAGGCCGCGGGACTGACCAACCTGACGAACTCGCTGCCCGAGAACGAGCGCTACACCTATGCCTTCCAGGGCAACCTGCAGGCGCTGGACCACATGTACGTGTCGCCCAACCTGCTGAACGCGAGCGGGCTGGTCTACGACGTGGTGCATGCCAACAGCGAGTTCACCGACCAGGTGAGCGACCACGACCCGGTCCTGATGAGCATGGCCTTCGTGCCGGCGCCGGTGCCCGAGCCGGCCACGTGGCTGATGATGGCGCTCGGGGTGGCGGGTCTGGTGGCCCGGGCGCGGCGCGGCCGCTGAAGGCGCCCTAGACGGGCCGCGCCCAGCCCGGCGCCGGCCCGCCTGCGATCACCACGCGAACGGCGCAGGGCCAGCCCGGGGCGGCCTGCTCGAGCTGCCCGAGCGCGCGGGCGCCGGCCTCGTCGAGCGTGCCGGCATCCAGCACGATCAGCGTTGCGCGCCGGGGCCTGAAGCCGGCCACCGACG
>NZ_JBSYHW010000209.1:0-1428 GCF_056108345.1 Cyanobium sp. NIVA-CYA 375
TAGTCGTCAACTAAAACAGTCAAGACCTCAAGCCGCTCCCTTTCAGGGCTGCATGCTGGTGCATCTAGGCAATCGTCGATGTCCTTAAGGGCAAGCTCGTAATCGGCCTCGTTGCGGATGGGTTTGATGGGTTGCATGGTGGGTCTCAGATTATGGAAGCGTCGATCTTGTCGTAATCAGCGTGGCTGCCAATAAAGCGGATGTAGACCGTCTTGAGTTCGTATTCAACCTTGACGACAAGCCGATACTTGTTGCCACTGATGTTGAACACCACCCTGTTATTGGCAAGAAAACTGGCAGTTGAGAATTTTTCCTTGATCTCCTGGGGATGACTCCAGCTGGCCGCCTTGGCCAGGGCGTGCCAGGTCTTGAGGGGTTGCTCAGCATCGCCATGGCCCGACTCCCAGAACTGCACCAAGGTCCGCTATGGGAGGAGCGTGCTGGTTTGTCGGGGATCTCCGGCCATGCATGGATTGCATAATTCAGAACCCCTGCCAGCACAGAGATCACGCCTAGCCTGAGGGTGCAGATCTGCAGCATCCCTTGCTCCCCTCCGTTGTTGCCAGCGAGTTGGAGCAGGTGGCCTGCGATGCCATCCGCACCGCCTTTCACCCCACCACATCAGGCTTTTCTGGCCTGATCGACCGTTTCCTGGCCGATCGGGACCAGCTGCTTAAGGGCCCGTTCGTTTCAGTCTCCCTGCCGTTCCGCGAGGGATCTGGGCGCGATTGGTTCCCCCAGATCCCTCTGCCCTTCCCGCCTTATTTGCACCAGGAGAAGGCCTTTGAGCGGCTGCTGCCTGGAACTCCAGGCAACACCCTGGTGGCCACAGGCACCGGCTCAGGCAAAACCGAGTGCTTCCTGTTGCCCTTACTCGAGCACTGCCGGCAGCAGCGAATCCAAGGCACCCGTGGGATCAAGGCGATCCTCATCTACCCGATGAACGCCCTTGCCACCGATCAATCACGGCGTATCGCCAATTTGATCCACACCATTCCTGCCTTGGCGGGTCTGCGCTCTGGTCTCTACATCGGCTCCTCTGATGACACGCCCACAGCGGCGATGACCGCTACCAGCGTGATCACCGATAAGGAGGCTCTGCACAAGGCGCCGCCCGACATCCTGCTTACCAACTACAAGCAACTCGACTACCTGCTCATCCAGCCCCATGTGCAAAGCCTGTGGGAGCACAACGGGCGCCAGCTTGATGGCAGCAGTGTTCTGCGCTATCTGGTTGTCGATGAGTTCCACAGCTTTGACGGTGCCCAGGGCACGGATCTGGCCTGTCTGATCCGCCGCCTGCGTGATCGCCTCCAGTGCCCCGGCGAGGAGTTGGTGTGTGTGGGCACCTCCGCCACCCTCGGAGGCCCCGAATCACGTGAGGCGATGCTCAGCTACGCCGGCCAGATATTTGCCAGCCGCTTTGAG
>NZ_JBSYHW010000210.1:0-1426 GCF_056108345.1 Cyanobium sp. NIVA-CYA 375
CTAGCAAGGTGGCGCAAAAACTGCCACAGCAGATCCGGCAGCAGCGCCATGGCCAGCCGCAGCAGAAAACTCCCTTGCAGCTGACTTCGCAGCAGCAATACCAAGTGGATCAGCAGGCGCACCAGCAAGGCCCCCCAGCAGGCTGCCCGACAGGATGAGCACCAAATTCATCCCAGCAGTGCCGGGAGGAACTAGCCGATGCTCGAGGCCGCCTGCCGGGCGATTTGCCCCAGTTCGCTGGCTACCAACTTGCCAGCGCCGGCATCACGAATGGATTGAGTCCTTCCTTGTGCAACACCAGCAGGGGAATGCCAATGGCCAGCACGAGTTAGCGGAGCATCGACACCTCTCCTCTGCATGAACCGTATCCAGGCCGAAAAGCCGTGGCCACAATCCTCAGCAGCGCGGCGGTCTGCCTGGTGCTGCCCGATGCGCCAGCGGTGTTCCAGCACGATGACGTGCGCTTTGTGGCCTTTTCCGCCAGCTGCCGGGGAAGAGGCGCCGCAAGATCCAGGGCAACAGCGGCGGAGATAGCTTTGGCATCCCCCTCTGCGCCCAGGCCGATCGGCCGTTTCTGATCAACTTTCCCGCCCATGGCTCCCGCGCGGCGACGGCAGCGGACCATTGCAGCTGAGCGCTGGAGTGTTCTGAGCAGCGATCATCACGCGCAGCGCCTCGCCGTAGCTCGGCAGGGTAGGAAGAGGAGGTGCACCATGACGCTCCAGGACCAAGGCGATACGGCGAGTGGCCAGGGGCAGACGCTCACTGGGAATCGCGGGAAAAGCATGGTGGGCGGAGTGGTGGGGGAGCCCTCCCAGCAGGGCATTGAGCCACCTGCCTGCGTTGATGGTGCGGCTGGCATAGAGCTGCGTTAGCAGCTGGGCTTCTCTGGATCGCCACAACAGGTGATGTTCCACCATGCCGCGAAACTGAGCGATCGCGCCGATCACACGCTCCAGCAGCAGCCAGAACAGCAGGTACCTCCACAACTCCCCCTTGGTCAGAGCGATGAGGAGCATGGCCGTGTGCACGGCCGTCACGCCGGCCCCGTCGATGAAACGCGCTTGAACCAGTCCCTGATCCTGTTGCTGAAGCGAGAAGCCCTTGCGCGCCGTATCAACGATCAAGCCCACGCCGCCCAGCACGCCAACGCGCCAGCCGAGCAGATGGCGCTGCACCAGGCGTCTCAGCGGTCCCGCCGCCAGGCGCTCCTGGAGGAGGGGGGTGGTGCGCTCCGGATCCCGCGGATCGCAGCCATTCCAGCGGTGATGCAGATGATGCAGTCGTGCATAGGTGAGATAGGGCCAGGCCATCGGCCAGCTGAGCAAACACGCCAACCACTGCTCCAGAGTCCGGAAGCCCAGCAGGGTGCCATGCACCATCTCGTGGGTTGCGATCAACAGCAGGCCATAGGCCACACCGGCGA
>NZ_JBSYHW010000211.1:0-1398 GCF_056108345.1 Cyanobium sp. NIVA-CYA 375
GTGCAGCCAGCCTGGCGCCAGCTGTGCAGGGCGCGCTGCTGCAGGCTGGTGGTGGCGTTGGCAGCGAGGGGCTGGCCCCGCAGCTGGGGCGGGATGGAGGTGGCCAGCAGCAGGGAAGGTGAGCTCATGGCTGGTGATGGCGCTCAAGTACCTCGCGATAGAGATCGGTGTAGAGACCGGCTACGCGCTGGGGGGCCCAGAGGGTTTCGGCACGGCGACGGGCGGCCAAGCCGAGGGAGCTGCGGCGCTGGGGATCGTGCAGCACCCAGCGGATCGCCTGGGCGAGGGCCTGGGGATCGAAGGGTTCGGCCAGGGCACCGGTGACGCCCTCCTCGACGATGTCGACGAGGCCACCGGTGCGGAAGGCCACCACGGGGGTGCCGCAAGCGTGGGCTTCTAGGCCGGTATTGGGCAGATTGTCCTGGCGGGAGGGAATCACGAACACATCGGCGGCGGCATAAAGCAAACGGAGATGGAGCTCATCACTGATGCGGCCCAGATAGTGGATCGGCAGTGGCGGAGTGAAGGCGGGATCGGGCTGGCTCTGGCCAAAAACGGCCAGTTGCAGATCCTCAAGAAAAGCATCGCCCGGCGACTCGCACAGCAGATGCAGGGTCTCCAGGAGCAGATCACCCCCTTTACGGGGATCAGCGGTACCGCCGGTGGCACCGAATAACAGCAGGGGGGAATCCAGGGGAAGGTTGAGGAGCGCTCGGGCCTGGCGCTGATCCACAGGGGCCCAGCAGGTGAGGTCGATCGGATTGGGAATCACCCGGCAGGGCCAGTGGCCCATGAGGGCACTGCGACGGGCACAGTCGGCCATCCAGTGGGTTGGCGCCACCAGGTTCATCGGCCTGGTCCAGGCCTTGGCTTTGCGTTTCCAGACCCAGCGATTGAGCGCATGGACCGCCGGCTCGGTGTCTGGTGGCTTAGCCGTGTAGCCGCTGACAAAAGGTTCAGAGGGATCGCTGTAATGTTCGCCACCACTAAAGGCCCATTGGTCGTGGAGGGTCCAAACGACAGGCCAGGTAAATTTGGCAAGCTCCTCGATAGATAACATGGCGTTATCGAGGGCATGGCAGTGGAGGATATCGAAACCACCGGTGCTGTAAAGGCTTTCGAGTTCGGCGCCGAGGCCTGTGAATGGCCAGCCGATCGAATAGAAGCCAGGTGAATGCAGATGGAAGCGCTTTTTGCGCAAGCGAATTAACCTGGGGCGTATTTGTTTATTCCAGAAAATATGCCGAGCGGGCAGTCCGCCAATAATTGAGGAATCGGAGGGATCGTCTATGCGGCGATTTAAAACACGAAACTGGCTAGAAATGCCAGCAGGCGCAGAGAAAGCCAGTAGGCTTTTATGAAGCCGAAGAGCAGCTATATTTGCGCCACCAAATCCAG
>NZ_JBSYHW010000212.1:0-1377 GCF_056108345.1 Cyanobium sp. NIVA-CYA 375
CTTCTCGGCCAGAGGACGTACTGACCAGAGAAGTGCCATTTTCTTCAAAGTACACAAAAGAAACCCTTCATCTTGGCAATAGAGCACGCTCCTTCTCGATATGGATTACCAAAAGCGAAAATGAACGCAAGGCAGTCTGCGCAATGTCGCTGAAAGGGATTTCCTCTGCTAACAGAAGAGACTTCACGGGCCGAATCATCTTTGACTCCGTCGCCTTTATTGCATCATTGTCCGGTGATGCCGCGCTTGACCACTCGAGCCTCTTAGAAAGTGAGGCGATTGCGACCGGCTTGGCACAGGCCGCATGCAACACAAGAGCAACATTTGACGACTTCGCCAACTTGGAAGACTTCGAGAGAGATCTTTATCCTTTTTCGGATGTTGATGCTTTCTACGCTGGTTTAGTCTCGCCAACTAGCAATGCGAGGTCGAATGGAGCAAGCAAGTCTGACCTTGGCGCCTCCGATTACATGGGCAGGCTACTTACTCATGTTGGCATTCCATACAAGGTAGTGCTTTTAAATAGAAAAGGTCAAGCGGAGGCGTGCTCTGATCCCATTAATGCGGAAAGCCCTGCTAATTCTCGCTGCGACTCCAGCATCCCTTTGATGGATGCTCTTGTTCAGGAGGCCGAGAATGCTGCGATAGGGATGGAGGACGGGCTAACAGAGCTATCACGCCTCTTTGCGCCACTCAAAAGATTAAATGCATTTCTAAGCGATGTTAAAAGGAGCAATCCACTCTCCGGTCGAAAATCAAGTAGATCTGCTGATTCTGAGAAACCAGTTTCAGGCCCAGCACCAGTGGAATCTGAATGGACCTTGCTCCGATGCTCTAGTGGGGCGGAAATCGAAACTTTGGAAAAGATAATCGCTGGAATCTTCAGAGCTGCCAGTGAGTCACGTTCGGTCGCATTGGGATTGCTGGTTGGAGACGAGGGAATTCCTGAGATCGTGGAAGGAAATGGTAGCCCCCCTCCGTCCTTGGTTCTAATCTCCATTCGGGGTTGACTAGGGTCGAGCCAAGTGATCACTGACAAAAGTCTCGATAGCTCCACACCTTGATCGTGACCTTAGGGTCTTGAAGTAGCGTAAGTTTGGCTGGGAAGGATAGTGCCACGATCCCAATCCCATGATCTGATCTGAGATCAATTTTCATACTATTTGACCGCTCTCATTATTCCTTACGCCATGGGAGCATGTGCATATGGAGAGGATATTTGAGCTGTCTACAAAATGGGCAACTGAAGATCCGTGAACGTCAGCGCTCTCTGTTGATTATTCAACCTGCGGCCTGAGCTCGGTGACTTTCAGGAAAGTTGTCACTCCTTGGCTGCCATTCAGGCGGCCTTGATTAAGGGTAGCGCCATGAGCGGAT
>NZ_JBSYHW010000213.1:0-1267 GCF_056108345.1 Cyanobium sp. NIVA-CYA 375
CCAGGGCCGCCTAAAAGTCTGTCCCGATAGCTCTTGGCGGGGCTGTCAGCATTGGGTTCGCTCGGCGGGTCTCAGTGCCCCCAATGCCCCAAAACCTCTCTGCCACAGCCGATCAGCCCACACCGGATGATCTGATCAGCTTCCTCAAGGCCATCCCTGACGGCCGCTACCGCCGGGGGGTGCGTTACCCCCAGTGGTTCCTGCTGCTGGTGGCGGTGCTCGGGATCCTGAGCGGTTGCCGCAGTTCCCGGGATCTGGAGGCGTTTGCCAGGCGGCACCGAGAGGCGCTGAACCAGGTGCTGGGCCTGAATTTCAAGCGCTGGCCCTCGGATGCCACCTTCCTCTACCTGTTCAATAAGGCCCACCTGCAGGAATTCGGCCAGGTGCTGCAGGCCTGGATGATCAACCAGATCCCAGGCGGGGCCGATGGTCTGGACCAGTTGGTGTGTGACGGCAAGACCCTGCGCGGCTCTGCCATCGAGACGGAGGAGGGCAGCCACCGTTTTGTGGCCCAGGTCACGGTGTATGCCCGGGCCCTGGGCGTCGCCATGGCCCAGAAGACCTACGACACCCACGAATCCAGCGAGCGGGCTGCTCTCAAAGAGCTGCTGAGCAGCCTTGACCTGGAAGGCGTGCTGATCCAGGCGGACGCGCTCCACACGACGCAGTCGTTTTTCGATGGTGCCTCTCCCAGGGGGCCGACGTGCTCCTGACCGTCAAGAGCAACCAGAAAACCCTCTACCGCCAGATTGGCTGCCAGTTCCAGGGAAAGCGTCACATCCCTTTCACTGCAACGGATCACGAGAAGCGCCACGGGCGCGACACCGCCTGGGAACTTCGGGCGCGGGAAGCACCAGAGCACATCAAGGCCAACTGGCCCGGCAGCGCCTGGATCGTGGAGGTGATCACCGACACGCTCACCCGCAAAGGCAAGCGCAGCGTGCGGCGACACCTGTTCCTCACCAGCGTGCGCACTACCCCAGAAGCCCTGCTGCGACTGGTGCGGCAGCGCTGGAGCATTGAGAACGAATGGCACTGGGCCCGTGACGTCCAGCTCGGTGAGGACGCCCATCGCTACGCCAACCGGATCGGCGCCCCAGTGTTCGCTTTCCTCCGAACGGTGGTAATGAACCTGCTGCGGCGGGGCGGCTACCGCTCGATCCGCCAGGGTATGCGGGACCTGGCCTACGACATCAAGGGAATTCTGGCGCTGGGAGGGGTGGAAACCACCGGGAGCGCTCCTTGATCACACTTTTAGGCAGCCCTG
>NZ_JBSYHW010000214.1:0-1255 GCF_056108345.1 Cyanobium sp. NIVA-CYA 375
GAAAGTTCGAGTTCAGACACCGAGTAGTGATGGTCCAGCAGCCAACGCTCGCATTCGACCCGCTTGGGCTCCAGCGCCTCTTCGCTGACGCCATCCAGTTCGTACAGGATGCGCGGGGCGTGTCGTGCACACACCTGCTCCATGCCCTTGAGCACCAGCAACTCGGCACCCTCGACATCGATCTTGACCAGCGTCGGGGGCGGCAGGCCCCGCTCGACCAGCGCATCCACCGTGCTGATGTCCACCTCGATCGACTCGCCCGTGGCATCTGGCGGCGCCTCGACGGCGGCCAGGGCCGATCCACCCGAGTAGGCCGCGACCACGAGCTGGGCTCGGCCGGTGACGTCGCCCACCGCGATGGGGTGAACGACGATCTGCGCGAACCCGTTCAGCGACGCGTTGCGGCGCACGAGGGCGGCATTGGCGGGCAGTGGTTCAAAGGCATGCACGGCACCCTGGGGCCCGACGCAGTGCGCCCCGACCACCGAGAGAAAGCCGACGTTGGCCCCGATGTCGTAGAAGACGTCGCCCGGCTGCAGGCAGCGTTGCAGCGTCGACTGCACGGGCAGTTCGTTGTCGCCACTTCCATACGCCGGGTTGGAGGGGCCCGGATCGAAGCGCAACCCGGCGGCGGGGCCGGTCGTGATCGTCTGCGGCTGGGTGCCGAAGAGCCGCCGCTTGAGTGAGGTCAGGAGATGCATGGGAGGGTCAGGCTGCTCAGGCGCGCGCCGTGAAGTGCCGGAAGCGGCTGCCGGTGTCGTTGCCCCACTCCCAGTTGGCCAGCAGGCCGACGCGGTGGATCTTCAGGCGCCTGGCGTCGGCGTAGACGTCCGTCAGAGCGCGGTACAGAACGGGCTGGCCATCCACGAACGCCATGTAGTGCATGCCGTCGAACACCACGCGCAGGCGGAAGGGGCGGCCCCAGTAGACCTGGTTGCCGATGTTGGACCAGATCGCGTCGTAGAGGTCTTCGTAGCCGTCGATCTGGAAGAACGAGGAGATCGACGCACCTTCGTAGCTGTCACAGCGCCAGAGGTTCAGCGCGATGTAGTTGTCCGGGTCCTGCCAGAAGACGAATCCGCACAGGCCGTGCTCGCGCTCGCCCATGACCGTGCCCGCCGGCGTGATCTCGACCTCGAGGTCGGCGAACTCCGGCCGCGTCCAGTCGAACGTGTAGGCGGTGCGTCCTGGGTTCGGCTTCTTGGCAGTGGCGTCGATGCGCGCACTCCCTTCGCCGGTCACGAGGAAGTTGCCC
>NZ_JBSYHW010000215.1:0-1250 GCF_056108345.1 Cyanobium sp. NIVA-CYA 375
CCGCTCATGGCGCTACCCTTAATCAAGGCCGCCTGAATGGCAGCCAAGGAGTGACAACTTTCCTGAAAGTCACCGTGTCGACTTTGGCCGCATCACTTCCATCGAGCTTTGCCCCCTGTCTATTGACTGGGCAAAAAGGGGGCCTGGCCGTGCTC
This sequence comes from Cyanobium sp. NIVA-CYA 375, assembly GCF_056108345.1. Taxonomy (NCBI): domain Bacteria; kingdom Bacillati; phylum Cyanobacteriota; class Cyanophyceae; order Synechococcales; family Prochlorococcaceae; genus Cyanobium; species Cyanobium sp. NIVA-CYA 375. Next base: position 156 of record NZ_JBSYHW010000215.1, read on the forward strand.
AGAGAAATCCTCTTTTGCATTCAAGGCTGCGTTGATGAGGCAGGGCAACGCATCAAAGCGATCAGGACTCAATCATGAACTTGTCGCCCCGGCTGACGCCTGAGAATCGCATCACCACCGCTGGATGGATCGGCGTCAGCTGCTGGGCCGTGGCCTCCAGAAAGGCCACCAGGATGGTGATCAGCAGGATGTAGTTGCGCAGGTCTGGATCCAGCTCGGCCTTGGCTGTTGTGGTCTGAGCCACTAAGGCCGTTTCCAATGGCCCCCACAAGGAGTTGACCCTGGCTTCCTTGTAGATGCTTTCCAGGCGTGAGCTGTGGACAGGATCTGAAAGGGAGGCCGACTCGGCGGAGTGGGCAAAGGCATTGCGCAGCTTGCGCAGGGCATTGAGAGCTAGCTCGACCGTTGAGTCGATCAAGCCCAGGCGGCTGGCCAAGGCCACCTTTGCGCCAATTGATCCAAGCGGGCGTTCAGGCAGAAACAGGCCGTCGTCTTTGCTGGAAGCGACAGGCATCACGGCCTGCAGGAGATGCTCCAAGGCCGCATCCACCCGGGCGACGCCCACCAGCACCGCGCCCCGCCCTCGTTCTTCCAGCATCTGCAGGGCAATGGTGCGGGCAGCCTGCGCAGCAACTAATTCAGGAGAAGAAATTGGCTCTGGAAAGGCCATCAGCAAGGGGAAGCGGATCCATCCTGGTGTTTCGCACATACAACCTGCCAAACCAGAGCTGGGTAGGCAACAGTGCCCTCAGAGCCGCGGGTGTCCATGCCACGCAACGAGCTGGAGCGGGGTCACGGGGAGATCTGTTATCCGGCGACTGCTGAGCTGAGTCAGGGCAGTTCGGCAGCGGGCCACGCCAATAAGGCACTGCTGCCTGGCTCAGCAAATAATGCAGATCCTGCATGGATTTTCGGCCTGCATCAGCCTCATGCGCCGTGGACCTCAAGGAACCAGAATCAGGGGCTTATGACCTGGGCCGTGCCCCGCTCGTGACTCTCCTTGAACTCACTGCTGATTCTGCCGAGCCGATGATCACCGGGTAGGGGGCAGCCTGCAGCTCCACCCTGATCGTTTGCAGATCCATTGGGCGATCA
>NZ_JBSYHW010000216.1:0-1202 GCF_056108345.1 Cyanobium sp. NIVA-CYA 375
ATTTTATCAATCTGAACTCTCGTCAATCCAAGTTGGTTGATGAACTCCTGCCAATTCTTTAGGTAATAGCATTTTAGGCCGAAAAGGTGAAGGTGAAGAGCACCGCACCATTGGCCTGCACCTCGTCGCTGATGACAAGGGTGGGTGCGAGGGTGTCGAAGGCCTGGGTGTATGGGCCTGCTGCAATGGAGGCGTTGCCCGCGGCATCGGTGGCGGCTTCTGCGGCCACGTTCACGGTGATGTTGCCTTCCTCGTTGGCGTTCGGCGTCACCACCAGGGTGTAGACCGAGCCGCTGCCGCTCAAGGTGCCCCTCGTGCCGCCTGTCACGGTGATGTCCTCGTCCGTGAACCCGGTGACGTCCTCCGAGAAGGTGAAGGTGAAGGTCACCTCACCCCGGGCCCCGCCAACCACGTTGTCGCTGATGACAACGCTGGGTGGGGCGGTATCCACCGTGATTGCCAGGGTGTTGCTGGCGGTGGCATTGGTGTTGCCGGCCGGATCGGTGAACGCCCCGCTGGCCACGCTGATGCTGGCGCTGGTGGTGGAGTTGGGGGTGGGCGTGAAGGTGGCGGCGTAGGAGGTGCCGGAGCCAGCGAAGCTGGAGAGGGTGCCGCCAGTGGCGCTGACGTCGGCCGCGGTGAAGTCTGTGGAGGCTTCTGAAAGGGTGAAGGAGATCGTCGCCGTCTCACCGGCTTTGAGGGCGGGGACGTTGCTGGAGATTGCAATCGTCGGCCGCACGGTATCCACCGTGAATGCCAGCGTGTTACTGGCGGTGGCATTGGCGTTGCCGGCCAGGTCGGTGAAGGTGCCACTGGCAACGCTGATGCTGGCGTTGGAGGTGGAGTTGGCTGCGGGGGTGAAGGTGGCGGTAAAGGAGCTGCCAGAACCAGTGAGAGCGGAGAGGCTGCCGCCGCTCACGCTCACGTCGTCAAGGGTGAAGTTGCTGACCGCCTCTGAAAAGTTGAAGGTGATGGAGGCGGTGTCACCGGCCTTGAGCGTGCTGGTGTTGCTGATGATCTCCAGCGTGGGCGCAGCCGTATCAAAGGCCTGGGGATAGGGCGCGGGGGCGAGGTTGCCTGCTCCGCCGCTCACAGCGGTGGCGACACCGGCAGCCACGGTCACCGTGATCGTGCCGCTCTGGTTAGCGGGTGGAGTGACCAACAGGGTGTACTGCGAGGCGCTGACAACGGTGAACGCGCCC
>NZ_JBSYHW010000217.1:0-1200 GCF_056108345.1 Cyanobium sp. NIVA-CYA 375
CCAATGAGCTGATATCCGATCAATTCATAAAGAATATCGATATCGACAGCTTCAAAGTTCAGCTGTCAAGCAATCTCCTTAATCCTCAGAACGGGAGCTTCGACATAAACTATGCGACCATCGGACGCAAGGACAATTCCAGTCTTATCTCCGCTGTAATGCCAAATCAGCCAACTCTAAAACTTGCCGGCTCAGGCCAAGAGAATGATCGGCATTCGCTGCAAACAAATGCAAACATATACTCGTCAAAGAAAAATGACTACCTGACAACATCTGTATCTTTTCATCTTGTAAGGCGCACACCCGCCGCCCTGTTGATGATCGTCACACCGCTTCTATTGATCCTTCTGACGACCATCATCGGTTTTCATTGGAGGGAGAGCAGCCCGGCTAGTCGATTTGGAGCTTCGGGTCTGCTCGCGGCAGTAAGCCTTTATTTTGCCTCCCGCGTGTTTCGGCCGGCCGTGGATTATCTTGTATTCAGCGATATCTGGTTTCTTCTTGATTACGTCGCAATTACCGCAAACAGCATACTGCTGGTGTGGTTATTTCGCTTCTATAAACATCGTTCTGAGATCAAGCGCGGAGGAGAGGCCCTTGCTCCACTGTCGAAAATAGAATATAGGCTCACCATGCTCAATGCCTTCGTTGTCATCGCAGTCCTAGTAATTCTTTTTGTGATTAGTCACAGAATGCTGCAGCCACCTTCAATCCCTGTGGGATTTCTAGCGGGCAATTCCAATAGCGAAGACTTCGGGACCAGCATAGTCAAAGTCATCGAACGCCATGAACTTCTGCCTTCTTTCTATCTTCTGCAAATCTCTCCAGAATGAGCCCATCATGATTCCTGAGGGCATATCTATTCATGTCGCCGGTTTTGTTTTCAATCATTGCGAGGAGATGGGCCTTGGCTCATTACCCGATTCGCCAACCACGCTTCAACTAAGTGATCTGTGATGATGGCAGGATAGCGGCTAATAATGGCAAACAATCTCCCGGCCCTGAAGCCTTCTTATGTGGCCGCGACCAAGAAAACTACGACTGGATGAGTTACGTCTCCGAAGAAGCCCTGGAGAGAGTAGTAGGAGGCTTCAGACAGGCTTTTGGTCCGTCAATTGGAAATAACGCCAGGCGCAGGGTGTCGCGGGAGCCGAGCAGATCGGCATTGCCCTCAGCCAGAAGCAGATCACGCAGGGTGCT
>NZ_JBSYHW010000218.1:0-1190 GCF_056108345.1 Cyanobium sp. NIVA-CYA 375
TGCAGGATCTCAGCGCCTTCCGGCAGCCTGATGGCTTCCGAGGCAGGCCAGCCTGGTTCTGCCAGCTCTGGTGGCTGGTGCAGGCTCTGCTGGTCTGCCCCAGCCCCCAGGCGGCCTTCGCCTGGCGCGCCTGGTGGTGGCGACGCTTCGGAGCCCGCCTCGGCAAGGGCACACTCATCCGTCCTGGCGTGCGCCTCACCTATCCCTGGCGTTTTTCAGCCGGCAACCACGTGTGGATCGGCGACAACGTGCGCCTCTATAACCTCGCCCCGATCTGTGTGGGCAGTCACAGCGTGATCTCCCAGGGCAGCCATCTCTGCGCCGGAGATCATGATCCCGCTGATCCTGCCTTCCCCATCCGGGCACGGGCGATCCACGTAGGCGGCCAGGTGTGGATCGCCGCCGATTGTTTCATCGGGCCAGGTGTGACCATCGGTGATGGCAGCGTCATCGGAGCCCGCAGCGTGGTTTTTGGCGACATGCCCGCTGGGATGATCTGCTTTGGCCATCCTTGCCGCCCGAAACGCCAGCGGCAGGCTCAAGTTCAGTAGGCCTGAGGGCTGCTCCAGCGCAGTAGCGTAAGAAACAATATTTTAAAATCTAGAGCCAGCGTCCAGTTGTGGATGTAGTTGATATCTGCCTGGACGCGGCGCTCCATCAGATCAATCGTGCTCGTTTCACCGCGCAGGCCATTCACCTGGGCCCAACCGGTGATCCCAGGCCGCAGGGCATGGCGGCGCATGTAGCTCGAAACCCTCTGGCGGTAGAACTCGTTATGAACCGCTGCATGGGGCCTGGGACCCACCAGGCTCATCTCTCCCCGCAGCACGTTCAGCAGCTGGGGCAGTTCATCGATGTTCCAGCTGCGTAGCAGGCGGCCCACGGGTGTCACCCGCGGATCCTCCCTGGTGGCCTGGAGCACCACAGCATCATTTTCCTGCACCCGCATCGTGCGGAACTTGAAACACTGGAACGGTTTGCCGTTGAGCCCGTAGCGGCGCTGCAGGAACAGCACAGGCCCCGGCGAATCCAGCCGCACCGCCAGGCTAATTGCCGCCAGCAGCGGGCTCAGCACGATCAGCAATAATAAAGCTGCCATCACATCGGCCGCTCCCTTCAGCAACCGTTGCGGTGAAGCGTGATCCACATGCCAGAGCATCATCGCTGGCAGCTCACCCAGCTGGCAGGGC
>NZ_JBSYHW010000219.1:0-1177 GCF_056108345.1 Cyanobium sp. NIVA-CYA 375
CTCGAGCCACGCCGCCGGGTGGACAAGGCTCTCTACGCCGTGGTGATGGAGGCCTACACCGGCGGCATCTCCACCAGGAAGGTTGATGCCCTGGTGGAGGCGCTGGGCGGCGCCAGCGGCGTGTCCAAATCGGAGGTAAGCCGCATCTGCCAGGGCCTCGACGAGCAGGTGAAAGCCTTTCTGGGCCGGCCGTTGGAGCACGCCCGCTACCCGTACGTCTTCCTCGATGCCACCTACCTCCACGGCCGTCTGGGGCAGAACATGCAGGTGGTTTCGCGGGCCGTCGTGGTGGCGATCGGCATCAATGCCCTCGGCTACCGAGAAGTGCTCGGCATTGCCGTGGGCGACAGCGAGGCGGAGGGCTTCTGGCGCCATTTCCTCGGCTCCCTCAAGGAGCGTGGCCTGACTGGAACCCGGCTGGTGATCTCGGACGCCCACCTGGGCCTGACGGCAGCGATCAGGCGGATGTTCCAGGGCAGCAGCTGGCAGAGGTGCCGGGTGCACTTCCTGCGCAACCTGCTCAGCCATGTGCCGAAAGCCGGCCAGGACATGGTGGCAGCGGCCATGAAGGCTGTGTTTGTGATCCAGGCCCCTGATCAGGTCCGTGGCCACTGGCAGCGGGTCACCGAGATGCTGCGCAAGCAGTTCCCAGCGGCCGTGCCCGTGATGGACGCCGCCCGCGACGACGTGCTGGCATTCCTGCACTTCCCCCAGGAGCACTGGCGCAAGATCTGGAGCACCAACCCGCTTGAGCGGCTGAATAAGGAGATCAAACGCCGCACCAACGTGGTCGGCATCTTCCCCAACGACGCTGCGATCGTGCGGTTGGTGGGTAGCCAGCTGCTGGAGCAGCAGGAGGAATGGCAGCTGGAACGCCGGCGCTTCTTCTCCGCAGCCACCATGGCCAAGATCCCGGAGCCAGAAGAGGCCTTGGATCTCACCGATGCTGATCCGGCCGCCCAGCCGGCAGTAATCACCAGCTGAAGCGCACCAGCTCCTGCCTCGATCTACACAAAACACATCGATCGCTGAGTTGCAAATTCAGCGATCAGGGTTCATAGTGGATGAACGGAGCTGCGCAATCAGCTTCCAAGCAGTCATCCTCTGACTGCTCCTGTTCACCCTCCGGAAAGGGTCACAGGACCTCCTGAGTTACACCACTCGGAGGGGCGCTACC
>NZ_JBSYHW010000220.1:0-1176 GCF_056108345.1 Cyanobium sp. NIVA-CYA 375
GGGAGGGGCTGTCAGCACGGGTTGAGTTCTGAGGAATCGCGCTACTCCAGTGCCCGGACCGCTCTTTGCGCCAGTTATCTCGACATGATCAGCTTTCTCAGGGAGATCCCTGTCGGCGAAGCCTTCTCCACAGGAGCGCGCGAGTGCGGCGTGAGATCTGCATACCGCCCTGGTATTTGCGCCTGGTAGTGGTACTGGGCCTTTAGATCAAGCGACCGCCGTAGGATTCCTCATTCCGCTATATCTTTCTTTAGGTGGTACTGGCAGCTCTCTCCGCTGAAACCCGCGTCTAGACGATCGCCCAGGTGACGCTATTTGGCAGCCTTGGGCGTGGCGTACTGCTGCGTAGCCTGAGGGCTACGATCTAACCAAAGGCTCCTCCGTGAGATTAGGTCAACCAGAAGACGTTGCATCGCCGGATCTGCAGCAAATTCCAGGGAAAGCACACGAACACTTTTATGGCAACGGATCAGGAAAACAGCTATGGCCGGGACATCACCTGAACGCTGGGGGAAAAGGAGACACCGCAGCGCATCCGCGAGAGCTGTGATGGCACCAGCTTGAATGTGGAGATAACAGCTAACGGCACCAGAGACGGCAAGCCGTTTCAGGTGCAGCACCTGTGGTACGAAGGAAGGCGTACCTGTCAGTGCGACAACAGCCTGCGCACCACCCCAGAGGCCCTCCTGCAACAAGTGCGCGACCGCTGGTGCATTGGCCAACAGGGGAAAGGCAGCACTCAACCAGCTGCGATTGGCCGGCTCTCAATTGACTCGAGCTGGGATGCCAGCGGTGATGCACCATATTGGCCCTGCTGGCGATGGCAATGCATCAGCCCTGGGTGGGCTGGCGTTGACCGCTGCGAGAACTGAGCTCAGAACGACTTCTGATGAGCCCTGCCGTCGTGGAGGGCCAGCCAGCTTCTACTTCGCGCCTGAACCCGCCGAACGCAGTCCCACGTCTTGCCCTGACGAGCACGTTCTGGCATTATCTTCACAATGAGGTCGCAAATTCGGGCTTCCGAAACCTGGAGAGTGCCCGCACCAAGCCAAAAGCCGATTTCCTATCCTCAATAATGCAATTATGTTGAAATCATTCCTGCGAAGTATCGTCAATCGAGCGCTGCAACCGATGGATGTTATGGTCATTCGCAGGCCGAAAACAAGACCTAAACCC
>NZ_JBSYHW010000221.1:0-1175 GCF_056108345.1 Cyanobium sp. NIVA-CYA 375
CAGCAACGACGGCTACCTGCTCAAGCACTACAAGGCCGCCGGCCACCGCGTGCTGGGCATCGACCCGGCCGACCCGCCGGCACAGGCGGCCATCAAGATCGGCGTGGACACCCTGGTCGACTTCTTCACCGTCGACCTGGCCCGCAAGCTGGCCGCCGATGGCGTGGCGGCCGACGTGCTGCACGCCAACAACGTGCTGGCGCACGTGGCCGACACCAACGGGTTCGTCGAGGGCATCGCGACGCTGCTCAAGCCCACTGGCGTGGCCGTGCTCGAGTTTCCCTACCTGCTCGACCTGGTGGACCACTGCGAGTTCGACACGATCTACCACCAGCACCTGTGCTACTTCTCGGTGACGGCGGTCGACAAGCTGTTCCGCCGCCACGGGCTCTTCCTCAACGACATCCGCCGCCTGCCCATCCATGGCGGTTCGCTGCGCCTGTTCGTCGAGCCGCGCGAGAACGTCCAGCCCGCGGTCAAGGAACTGCTGGCCCAGGAGCAGAAGCTGGGGCTGAACCAGGTGGCCTACTTCCGCGACTTCGGCGCCCGCGTCGAGAAGCTTCGTTCCGAACTGCTCTCGATGCTGGAGCGGCTCAAGGCCGAAGGCCGCCGCGTGGCCGGCTACGGTGCACCGGCCAAGGGCTGCACGCTGGTCAACTACTTCGGCATCGATCAGCGGCTGGTGCCCTACCTCGTGGACAAGAACGCCTACAAGCAGGGCAAGTTCATGTCCGGCACCCACCAGCCCATCCATGCACCCGGGAAGCTTCTGGAGGACCAGCCCGACTACGTGCTGATGCTGCCCTGGAACTTCACCGACGAGATCGTGGCGCAGCAGGCCGAGTGCCGCGACCGTGGCGGCCGCTTCATCATCCCCATTCCCGAACTGCGGATCATCTGAGCCCATGAGCACCGTCACCGAAACCCCTGCGAAGCCAGCCTCCGACAGCCAGGGCCGCGCGCTGCGCGACACCTGCCCGTGCTGCGGCACAGCGGGCATGAAGGTCTTCTATTCGGTCGACCGTGTGCCGACCAACAGCTGCATCCTGCTGCCCACCCGTGAGGAGGCGCTGGCCTATCCCACGGGCGACGTGCGGCTGGCCCACTGCAGCCACTGCGGCTTCATCTCGAACATCGCCTTCGACGCCGCGCTCACCGAGTACTCGGGCCGCTAC
>NZ_JBSYHW010000222.1:0-1163 GCF_056108345.1 Cyanobium sp. NIVA-CYA 375
GGGCAGGGCCTGGATGAGAGCGGTGGTTGCCTCGCTCAAGGGGCCGCAGCGGCGGTTGAGCAGACGCAAGGTGACGGCAGCAGCCTCAGCCGCACGGCCGCTGGCCTCACCTTCCTGCCGGCCTTCCTGCCGGCCTTCCTGCCTACCTTCCTGCCGGCCTTCCTGCCTACCTTCCTCAATCCACTCCTGTGCAACACGGGTATGGCGTAAATCTTTGGCGGGAATGGTTGCGATTTCCATGAGGTCCTTGCGAGTGAGTAGGGGAAGCCGCTCCAGAAGGATAGTTTGAACGGCGGGAAAGAGATCTGGTCGGCGGACCAGGATCTGCTGGGTGCTGGCCGGCAGTTCGGCCTCTGGTCGCACCGGCAGCGTGAGCAGGGTGAGCAGTGGATCGAGATCAGGCTGCTGGCCCAGCTCCTCCAGGCTGAGCCAGATCACCCCATCAACAAACGCCTGCAACTGCTGCGGCAAAAGGGCGGGGCCAAGCTTGAGGCGCCGGTGCGGCACCACCACGACCACTGCCAGATGCTGCACCTGGGGGTTGAGCTGCAGAAAGCGAAAGCTCTGGGCCCCCAGCCGGTGCTTGAACCCCGGCTTGGCGTGCATCTGCACCTCCAGCAGCACCACCGGCTGCTCCGGCGTACCCGTATCCCCAGAGCGGGGCCAGAACGCCCCATCGAGACGATGGTTGGCAGCTTTCAGCTCCGGCGCCTCAAAACGGTAGAGCGCATCGCCAGGCGCATCCGGCCCCAGGGAGGGAGCCTCAGCGGCACCATGCGGCAAGAGCAAGGCGATCAGATCTGGGGCGCTCTGAAACAGCCCGTAGAACCAGTGATCGGTTTTCAAACCCCACCCACTGACACCGGCCAGCCCTCCACATCCCGATCACGCAACAGTACGCTTGTACTGTTGCGCTGGGCCTCCGTGCTTTCACGGGTTTTCCAGCCAAGCGCCTGCGGTGGGCAGGCTCTTGCGCCCCCCAGCCCCTCATACAACCGCTTGAACAGAAGCCCCCCGCCCAATCGCCTAATACGTCCACCCCAGCTCCGCCAAGCGCTCAGGGTCGTAGAGATTGCACCCATCAACGATCAGCTTCTGGCGCAGGGCGGTGGCCAGCTGATCAAAGTTGGGCGCCATGAATCGCTTCCACTCCGTGCAGATCA
>NZ_JBSYHW010000223.1:0-1156 GCF_056108345.1 Cyanobium sp. NIVA-CYA 375
CGAAAAGATCAAGCTGATCCTGACCCGGCACGAGCAGGGCGCGGGCTTCATGGCGGCGACCTATGGCCGCCATACCGGCAAGACCGGGGTGTGCACCGCGACGCTCGGGCCCGGGGCGACCAACTTCGTCACAGCGGCGGCCTACGCCCAGCTTGGCGGGATGCCGATGATGATGATCACCGGCCAGAAGCCGATCAAGAAGTCCAAGCAGGGCCGGTTCCAGATTCTCGACGTGGTCGCGATGATGGGGCCGATCACCAAGTACACCCACCAGCTCGCGGCCGGTGACAACATCCCCAGCCGGGTGCGCGAGGCGTTCCGTCTGGCGGAAGAGGAAAAGCCCGGCGCGGTTCACCTCGAGTTCCCCGAGGACATTGCCGAAGAGCAGACCGACAGCCGCCCGATTCCGCGCTCGATCGCGCGGCGCCCCTCAGCCGAACCCAAGGCGGTACGGCAGGCGGTCGAGGCGCTGGAGAACGCCAAGGCTCCGGTTCTGGTGATCGGCGCCGGTGCCAACCGCAAGATGACCGGGCGGATGCTGCGCCAGCTGGTCGACAAGACCGGCATTCCCTTCGTCACCACCCAGATGGGCAAGGGCGTGATCGACGAGCGGCACCCGCTGTTCCTCGGCTGCGCCGCGCTGTCGGCTGGTGACTTCGTCCACCGCGCGATCGAGGACGCCGACTGCATCGTCAACATCGGCCATGACGTGATCGAGAAGCCGCCGTTCTTCATGAAGGCGGGCGGGCCATGCGTGATCCATGTCTCCAGCAAGACCGCCGAGGTCGATCCGGTCTACTTCCCGCAGATCGAGGTGATCGGCGACATCGCCAACGCGATCTGGCAGATCAAGGAAGACGTGATGCCGCAGGGCAAGTGGAAGTTCGACCACATGCTCGCCTACCGCAAGGCCGAGGTCGAGCACACCGCGCCGCTGGCGGCCGACGAACGGTTCCCGATCTTCCCGCCCCACCTGGTCCAGGCGATTCGCGATGCGATGCCGGAAGACGGGATCATCTGTCTCGACAACGGGGTGTACAAGATCTGGTTCGCGCGCAACTACACCGCCTACCTGCCCAACACACCTGCTCGACAACGCCCTCGCCACCATGGGGGCCGGCCTGCCGAGCGCGATGATGAGTTCAATGCTCTATCC
>NZ_JBSYHW010000224.1:0-1152 GCF_056108345.1 Cyanobium sp. NIVA-CYA 375
GGCCGACCGGACAGCGCCGAATCGCTGGTGCTCACCGAGTTGCGCACCCGGCTCAAGCGGCGCTGAAGTCCAGCCTGCTCAGGCCGCCCGGGCGACGCGGCGGTAGAGATCCAGCAGGATCCCGGCCCGCGCGCTCCACGTGAAGTGTTGCTGCGCGCGCTCCCGGCCGAGGCGGCCCATCTCGCGGCCGCGCACCGGATCGGCGAGCAGCGCACCGATGGCCTCGGCCAGGGCGGTGGCGTACTCGGCCGGTACCGCATGGCCGACCTCGGGGGTGATCGTGTCGAGCATGCCGCCCACGCGGGTGCCCACCACCGGCACGCCACAGGCCATGCCCTCGACGATCGAGATCCCGAAGGTCTCGCTCAACGAAGGATTGATGACGACGTCGGCCTGTTGGTAGTGCCTGACGATCTCGTGGTGCGGAAGGCTGCCGTGGAAGCGCACCTTCTGCTGCAGACCTGCCGCGCTCACGATCTCGTCGAGCCGCGCCTGGTAGTCGGAGGTGCCGTCGTCGCGGTAGAACCGCCCCAGCGCCGCCACCAGGGGGTCGTCGGACAGGTCGATCAGGAAACGCCGGGGAAGCTCGGTGCGCGGGCCCACGATGTCCAGCCTGGCCCCGGGCCAGCGTGCGGCCACCTGTGCAAACGCCGTGAGCAGGGTGTGCACGCCCTTCTCGGGCGAAGCGCGGCCCACGAAGAGCAGCCGCGGGCCTGCGTCCGCTGCAGGGCGGCCCTCGGCGGCCGGCTTGAACAGCTCGGTGTCGACGCCGTTGGGCGCCACGACCACGAGCCCTTGGTAGTCGGGGAAAGCGGCCTGGAACAGGCGCTTCACGTGGCCACTCACCGCCGACACGGCCGCGACGTGACGCAACTGGCGCGCCACGGCCTTGCGGTCGAGCTGCGAAAGCCACTCGCTCTGCATCTCGAGCACCAGCGGGCGCCCGCCCAGCGTGCTGCTCCAGCCCCAGTAGTTCATCACATGGACCACGTCCACCGGGTCACGCCGCAACTCGCGGGCCACGGTCGAGGCCCAGCCGAGGTACTCGTCGGCGCGCCCCGACAGGCCCAGGCGCTGCATCCACCGCGGGTAGCGCGTCACCAGGCGCTGCAGCAGCTCGTCGGAGCCCGAGCGCGTGGGTTTGAGCCGGAA
>NZ_JBSYHW010000225.1:0-1147 GCF_056108345.1 Cyanobium sp. NIVA-CYA 375
CCGCCACCCTCGGAGGCCCCGAATCACGTGAGGCGATGCTCAGCTACGCCGGCCAGATATTTGCCAGCCGCTTTGAGATACTCTCAAATCCCGAATTCATGGCAGAAGGAACTGACATCAATGATCTGCAAAACCCAGACAGGGTACTAGTTGGGGGCAACAATAAAGCAGCAGTCAATGAACTCGCAAGTATCTATAACAACTGGGTCGAATCAAGTCGAATTATTACCACCAATCTCTGGCCTGCAGAACTAGCAAACCTCACATCTAATGCATTTCTGGCTCAACGCATATCATCAATAAATGCAATCGCAGGACCATGTAAAGCTACAGGAGGCGACATAGGGGAGGTGAGATCCGCAATTGGCACAGACAGGCGAATTGGCAGTGAATTCTTGAGGCCAGGCCAAGGCTTAGGAGGCAGCTGTTATAAAAAAGATCTTCTCTACTTAATTTATCTGGCCGAACACTACGGTCTTAAAGAGGTGGCTTGCTACTGGCGCTCTGTTGTAGAGCTAAATGGATGGTCACAAAAGCGCATCTCCCGAATGATCGGGAATTCCCTATTTGGCACTATGCGAGACAAACGTATTGCCGTTCTAGGCTTTGCCTTCAAGGCTGATACAAATGACACACGAGAAAGCCCCTCGAAAGGCATATGCCGCGATCTACTTCACGACGGCGCTAACATAGGTATCCACGATCCACGAGTAAGGGAGGAAGCGATCGACAAGCTCCTCGCCATTGGCGAGGACGGTGCCCCATCTGCAGGAAAATATGAAAAAGCCAGCAGCATTGAATCGGCCTGCGAAGGAGCCGATGCAGTGCTTATTATCACGGAATGGCAAGAATACAGAAATCTCAACTGGGCGAGTCTTGCAGCGCGTATGCGCCACCACGGCTGGGAATTTGATGCAAGACGGGTCACCAACTTGGCAGAAGCAGAGGCACAAGGACTTGAGACCTGGGAAATAGGGCGAGGGAGCTTGCATTGATAGCCAACGTTCTTGTTAAAGGCCGTACAAGCTGTGTGGGAAGCCGGGTACTTAATCGCCTGAAAAAAGCAGACCACAATCCAGTGGTATGTGACGTAGTCAACCGGGGCTTTGGAGACCTAGCCCGCCCCCATGGGGTGCCGCATGCGGAT
>NZ_JBSYHW010000226.1:0-1129 GCF_056108345.1 Cyanobium sp. NIVA-CYA 375
TTCAACTTGCGTACAACCAGTCAATTCCAGTGCCACGCTCCAATGCCCGCACAAAGGATATGGTTCGCACATTAGACCATAATCAACAGCTGTTATCTTGAAATAGTGTCCCATGTCTATGCAATGCAAATCAGGCTAGAAACTTGCAAACAATACCGTCTCCCCATGGGCACCTCTAACAATCGGAGTTCTTCGAAAAATCCAACGACGTAAAAAAGCTGCCACGGGGGGCACAAGGAAGCTGATTCACTCGTTTTCCGTATGGCAAGCAGGTACGGCTTTTCTACGACTGTCTTATGCAGCAAAGGCTACATTAGAAGGGCGCTGGAGATAACGTACAAAGAGGGATAAAAGATTCTTGAGTCTCCAAAAGAACTCTATTCTTATAGGCCAAATCTTTCTCGTTAGCTTCCCAGCCATCAATATGGACGTGCAGCTGACAACATGCTCAACGCAGTTTGGTTCTGGATTTAATGCAATTTAGTTCTTTAGCTTTGTCCCTTAAGGATGATTGGATATAATCTTTTCATGGATCAGGCTTTCGAAACCATCGAAGCCAAAAAGTTCCTCGAAGTAAGTCCCAGGATATGCATAATCAGCTCAAACATAGCCATTCTAGCTTCCCAAATTGAGAAAAGGAGGAAGTATATAGCTGTCGCAGTTACTAGCAGACGAAATAACAAATCGATGTATGAAGCCATGGTCCACTCGATGCAGATACTATTTTTGTATCCATAATGGCTCACGCCATTCTTTTCATCCCAGCAGACATCTAAGCCCCTCTGCTGCAATCGATTTGAGTTTTCATTCCAACTTTCAGGAATGCGAATCTCCTTGATCTCCTTGTTATTTTCTCTGCTATTCAGCGGCTACTACTACGCAGCCTGCGGCTAGACAATTGGGACGAGAGTTGCATCAATGATTGGGCCGCCACAAGCTTGGAGACCCTGAGAGCGAGCATATCTCTCAAACATCTCAAACCGCTCCTCGCTAGCCCCTGCCTAGCGGAGTCGCTCCGTAAAAAGTGCCACTTTAGTCGCGTCCAGGATATTGGTAACTGTTCAGGGGGGAGAAAGCTCCGTGGCAGTTCCGCTCTTGACAGACCTCTGAAAACAGCTTGGATCTCAGG
>NZ_JBSYHW010000227.1:0-1126 GCF_056108345.1 Cyanobium sp. NIVA-CYA 375
GCCGGCCAGAGCTGCAGCGTCTACAAGGGCGCGAGCGGCACGGTGCCGCTGGCCGCCGACGCGCTCAAGGTGGGCTGCGAGTGGCGCTTCGACCACGTGAGCCGCAGCACCGACAGCAGCGTGCGCGGCACGCGCTTCGAGAGCTGGAAGCCTTCCATCGGCGGCGACGCCAGCTACGGCGAAGGCCGCTTCGTCGCCTTCGCCTCGTCGGCCACCGGCCTGAGCCCCAACGGCCAGCGCCAGGTGTTCTGGCGGGACAGCCGCACGGGCGAGACGCGCCTGATCAGCACCGACGGCAGCGGCAACCCCGGCAACGCCAGCAGCGACCGCCCCGCGATCTCGGCCGACGGCCTGACGGTGGTCTTCGAATCTGCCGCCAGCAACCTCGTGGCTGGCGACGGCAACGGCGTGCGCGATGTCTTCCGCTGGTCGGCCGCGGGTGGCACGCTGCCCACCAGCGTCACCCGCGTGAGCCTCACCAGCGCCGGCGGCGAGGCCAACGGTGCCAGCCACACCGCACGCGTGTCGGCCGACGGCCGCGTGGTCGCCTTCACGACCGAGGCGCCGAACCTCACCAACGGCGCCAGCGGTGCCAACGTCATCCGCCGCGACGTGGTGAGCGGCACGCACACCGTCGTCAGCGCCAACGGCAGCGGCGTGGCGGTCGGCGGTGACCGCGCCTCGATCTCGGCCGACGGCAACCGCATCGCGTTCTGGTCCTATGCCGCCGACATCACCGCCGGCGACACCAACGGCCTGTGGGACATCTTCGTCTACCAGCACGACAACACCAGCCGGCGCCGCATCAGCCTGCGCGCCGACGGCGGCGAGCGCAACCAGGGCACCGACAGCATCAGCGGCGTGCAGCAGCCGGTGATCTCGGGCAACGGCCGCTTCGTGGTCTACCCCACGCGCTCGAGCAACGTGGTGGCGGGCGACACCAACGGCGCGATCGACCTCTTCCTCGTCGACCTCGACGGCAGCGAAGCCACGCGGCGCATCAACGTCAGCAGCGCCGGCGTGCAGGCGAATGCCGATTCCGGCACCGGTTCGTACTGGGACTACGTGGCGCTGTCGCACGACGCCGGCTGGATCGCCTTCGCCAGCCGGGCCACCAACCTGGGCA
>NZ_JBSYHW010000228.1:0-1115 GCF_056108345.1 Cyanobium sp. NIVA-CYA 375
CGCATTAGTCATGTCCTCAAGCCCCCGGATGTACTGATCAGAGGGGTGACAACTTTCCTGAAACTGGGGGCTGGTTCTGATCGTTTCGAATTGGGAATGATCCGCATTCGACGATTGTCTGGGAAGCACAGCGGTGAGGTACATATTGCGCCTGTTCATGAATTCGGTCACGTTCTTGTCCACAGATATAGCGAGCTGCTCTTCCCTCGAAACCGCCTGCTGAGCTGTGCGGCTTTTCTCGTCTTGGTCGATGTGCTGGATGGTGGCTGGATCTAGATAGGCGATGGCTGCCCCATTGGAGAAGAGGCTTTCGTGCAGATAGGTGTCGTCCCACCCATAGGTGGTGATCACCTCATTGAAATAGCCGACATTGTGCAGGGCTTGGATTCGAGAGAAGAAGGCTCCATTGATGTAGGCTTGAGAGGCATCTTTCGCCAATCGCCAGGATCCAAGCCGTACGTCTAGTCCCTCTGAGAGGGCATTAGTTGCAAAAAAGTCTTTGGTGATGACGTGGTCGTTATCGAGTTTGAGGATGCTGTCGCCTTCGCTACGCTTAAGTCCCACGTTGTACGCGTGGGTGAGGATCCAGCGGGATTCATCTTCGACACGCAGGATCTGGATGCGCTTGTCTTTGATGCCGGCTTGATGGAAGGTTTCTAACAGCGGCACATCGCAGCTCCAGTCCACAATCACGAACTCATCGCAGTCGGATAGCAGCCACGACTCAATCACCTTGAGCAGGTTGGCTTCCCTATTTTTGCAGGCTGTAACCAGAGAGATCTTGGTCATGTTGAGATCGCCATTCCCTCATCCATGCCGATGTCGGCATTGAGCAGCAGGCCTATGCCCGAGCACTGGCACTTCACCCAGCAAAACCACTCCGCATAGGTGATCCGCTCGTCGCTGCGCACCACCTCCACCGGCACCGTGCCCTCCGGCAAAGGCGGCGCATCGCTCTCGCAAAACAGCACTATCCGGCTGATGCCAGGGTTGTTCAAGTTGCGCCGCAACCACTCATCGTTCTCCTGCTGCCGCTCGTCGGTGACTTTCAGGAAAGTTGTCACTCCTTGGCTGCCATTCAGGCGGCCTTGATTAAGGGTAGCGCCATGAGCGGA
>NZ_JBSYHW010000229.1:0-1095 GCF_056108345.1 Cyanobium sp. NIVA-CYA 375
GCGGGTTGGGGCATGGCGAGTCCGGAGCGACCCCGGACTCGCCCCTGATGTCGGACAGTTTCGAGCGCCCCCAGCGAGCCGGACGCGTGATCGGCAGCCGATCGCCCGACGGCAGCCGGCGCCAGGGTGCAGACCGTGAGGGTGTGATCAGCGCCGACAACGGGGCCATGCGCATTGCGCCGCTGCTGCAACCCGGCTGGGGCCGGGAAGGTCTGGCCTATGGCCCTTGCCGCCGCGAGAACGGGGTTGCGTTTGCGGTGTTCATGCTCAATGGCCACAACACCGCGCAGACCGAAAACCTGACGGAGACCTTCCGTGCGCGGCTGAACCGCTGGTTCGTCGGCTCCGAGGTCTTCAGGCGCCGCCACCGGCTGGCCCAGTTCCTGACCTCCAATCGCAAACTGAGAACGCTCCGGCAGTGGCGCTGGTGGCGGCGCATCGCCAAGGAAGCGCCCGCGGTGCCGCTGATCGACGAGAACCTCGCGGTGGGCTGGTTCCCGACGCCGGCGCCCCAGGATCCGGTTCGCGGCCCGGCCAGCGCCCTCGTCATGCACGCCACCGGTGCCGAGAACGGGGAGCTCTGGGCACGCAGCGGGGAGACAGCAATGCCCACCGTGCGCGGCGTACAGAACCTGCCCGTCTACTACGTGGTGGTCCTGCGCGAGTTCGGCGCGGCCTACTACGCGTCTTCGGTGCCCGATGCCCACGGCCTGGGCTGTTACCCTGCTCTGCGCCCGATCGCGATCGATCCGCATGGGGGCGACCCCGAGCTGTACGCCGGCCTGCACCAGTCGACCCTCGGCCAGATCGGCTTTCGGCTCGACACCCGCGTCTATGGCACGCGGGTCGCGCGGATCGCGGCATGGTCTGACTGGTACGGGACGGCCATCGCCGCGGACAGCCTGCAAGGCGATGACGCGCTGGACGGCAGCAGCGCGGAACAGGGGGGCCCCTGGCGGGTGACCCGCGGCGGCTTCGCGCGCACCGCCGAGGGCGCGTGCACCACGGCCGACGACAGCGTAGCCCTGCTCGACACCCCTGCCCCGGCGGGCCTGGTGCACGTGATGCTCCGATGCGCGGCCGACACACCCGCGT
>NZ_JBSYHW010000230.1:0-1090 GCF_056108345.1 Cyanobium sp. NIVA-CYA 375
ACTGAGACCCGCCGAGCGAACCCAATGCTGACAGCCCCGCCAAGAGCTATCGGGACAGACTTTTAGGCGGCCCTGGGGTCCGCTCCCACCTTCTCCGTCCAGGATGAATCACCGTCTGTGGCGGTTACTTTGAAATTGACAGTGCCGACATTGTTGTTGAACGGAGTGCCGGAGAAGGTGCGAGTGGCAAGGTCAAAGCTCAACCAATTAGGCAGAGCGGCGCCATTGGGGCGGGTGGCGGTTTTTGTGATGGTGCCCCGGCATCCACATCGTTGAAGAAGTTGGATGCGAACTGAAAGGAGAAGGTTAATCTTCTGTGGCGTTCCTGATCGGTGACCCCGAGAGTCACCTAATGCAGTCGGTGGGCTCCTGTCTGCAGCTATACAACTGCCAGCTCGTGGCGGACAGCGATCATCAACTGATAGTGGCGATCGGCGTAAGCAACCAGCCGCCGGACGTTGAGCATCTGGAGCCCATGCTGCAACTCACAGCCGCCAGCGCTGCTGCCCTGCGAGATGTGATGACGATGGATGCGGGCTACTGAAGTGACCACAATGCAAACACCTTTACTGATCAGTGCATTGACGCCTACAACTGCTAAGCGCAAGCCAAGGGCTAGGCCAGCCACTACCTCCCAAGCGCGGGCCGCTGCCTAAGGACGCCGATGGCAAAACCTTCATGGCTCGCAAGCCGGTAAACGGGCAGGCAGATCAAGAAATGGCGGCAGGGGGGCAAAGGAAAGGCGAGCAGAAAGACCGTCTCGCTCACCAGCAGCTGGACGTCTGATCGATCCCGAAGCAGGGACCCTGAATTGCAACGGCCCCACCGCTGAGGTTCACTGCGACCCGCAGCGGTGGGGCCGTCAAGGGTTCAGCAAGTAGGTGCCATTCCACTGCGCGAAGCCCTGGCAGGCCGCCGCCAGTGCCGCCGCCGTCACCACCACCCGCACCGAATTGATTGCCAGGCCGAGAAAGATCTGACGGCTCTGCTGCCCTAGGCGGCCTTCCTCGGAGCGCAGCTTGCTCTGCAACACTTTGAGAAGCTGCTGCTTGCGCACCGGCAGCGGCTCGCTCTGGGCCGCGCTCGACAG
>NZ_JBSYHW010000231.1:0-1074 GCF_056108345.1 Cyanobium sp. NIVA-CYA 375
TGCTGCTGAAGCGGGCGAGCCATCTCCTGATTGCTCAGCCGAAGGTCGGCAAAAGCTCCTGGGTCCTGGGGCTGATTGCCGCCTGGAGCCGCGGGGAGACCTTCCTGGGGCGAGCCTTCACTGAGCCATGTCCTGAGGTGGTCCTGGTGTGGCCGGACCAGGGCGAAGGCGACGTGGCGCGGATGCTCGCCGCGGCCGGTCTCCTCGGGTCTGATGGGTGTGTGCGGGCGCCGATCGTGGCGCTCTGGCACGCCGGCCGGCCGCTTCACCTAGACGAAGAAGGGATCGCCACCATCGCGGAGGAAGCCACTCGCCGGCCTGGTTGCCTGGTCGTGGTGGATAGCTACGCCGCCGGGACCAGGGTCATGGGCCTGGAAGAAGCGAGCGCGGAGTTTGCCGGACCGTTGCAAGGCCTAGTGGAGGAGGTGGACCCGACTGGAGCCACCCTCCTAGTTGTGCATCACGCTGGCAAGTCGCGAGCCGGGGAAGGGCCAGCGGCACTCAGCCGGGGGACCACCGCACTTCCGGCCGTGCCATCCATGCTCCTGGCATTGGGGAAAGTGAACCCAATTGACCGGGAGGATCAGCGGCTCCTACTGATGGTCGAAGGCCGCGGCGGACCACCGGAGACCCTGGCGATCGTGCGGGATGGGGACCGCTGGACCAGCTGCGGCACCGGGGAGGAGATCGCCGCGGAGGTGCGCCGGGAGGCCGCACGGGAGAAGCTCACGCCGCGACAGGAGGCCGCCCTGGAGGTGGTTGAAAGGCGATGGGGTGATGGCCAGGGCGAGAGCACGGTGGCCGACCTGGTGGCCGATCCAGATTGCGAGTTGGAGGGGAAACATGCCGGCCGCCTTGGGCGGAAGGTGCTCCAGGCTCTTGGGCGCATGCGGCTGGTCCGGCTGCGGAAGGTCGGCACCGGCATCAGCGCCCGACCATGGAGCGCCGACGGTCCGCAAGGTCCCCTCTCGGCAGCAGGTCCGATCGGCCTGGCTGGTCCGCAGATCAGCCAACTTGACGGACGTGGGGACCAGGAGGACCAGGAGGACTCACCTGGCGGGGAGGACCTAGGGG
>NZ_JBSYHW010000232.1:0-1071 GCF_056108345.1 Cyanobium sp. NIVA-CYA 375
TCAAGTATATGGAAACTTGATCAGGGATAATCCAGAAGACTTGAATCATTCCTTGCTTGGCCCAGACAACTACAGTCATTTCACCTCGAATCTACCTGTAATCAAGTGTAACTCGCGCCAAGAGAGTGCCTTCAGCGTCTACGAAGAAATTCTCAACGGTTCGTATTGTGATTATAGCGATCGGAATCATGTCCTTCAACTGATACGTATTGCAAGGCAGGTAGTTAATCCTATGGAGGACTGGGGCTAATATGGCATGGACACTTGATCAAATACCTTCTTCTGCGGATGTTTCTCATCTTGATTTAAATAATTACCCGTCTCCATTAATCCCAGCCTTATTTAGTCCGGCATAACCGCAACTTCCTTTCATCGCCAAAAGCATGAACGACATCACTATTAATGGCTTGGGAATCGCAGTAGGAGCTGATGACCAGAGGTCTATGTGGGTTGAGGAGGCAGGGAGGCTCGATCATGATTGGTTTACATTAGAAATTCTCTCGGCATTCATACCTTCTGGAAATATAATCGACATAGGTGCCAATATTGGAACACACACTATATTTTATGAAAGAATCGCGGGCCTGACGGGCTGCTCCGTTTTTGCATTTGAGGCTAATCCAACCTCTTTTCTATGCCTTGCCCATAACTGCAAGAGAGCAATTAAATTTCCGATAGCCCTTGGTGATTCAGCATCTCTATTGAATCTACACTCGAATAATAATCTGGGCTCTGTATTTGTCTCTCGAGATGTATCGCGTGCTGATAATAGTTTCATTGATTTAAGTGTCCGTGAAGGGCTGATCGTGCCATGTTCGCAGCTTGACTCATTCTTAATCGAAAATGTGGGCTTCATCAAGATTGATGTTGAAGGTTTTGAAGAGTATGTATTGATAGGGGCCTATAAGACGATTATGAAAAGCAGGCCGATGATATGGATTGAAATGTCTCCTGGCCATTTGTCGAGGGCTGATTCTTGCGTGGATAATGTACTTAAGGGCACCTCGAAAAAAGAGGAATTCCAAGCCTGCAGTCATCTACAAAAAAACGCCTTACGGCGCCAAGGGGTCT
>NZ_JBSYHW010000233.1:0-1069 GCF_056108345.1 Cyanobium sp. NIVA-CYA 375
TCAGCCCGGTTCCATCGTCAAGGCATTGGTCGGCAGCTTGTCTCCCGTCTCATCGAAAGGGGCGAGCAACTTGGCTGCACTGAAGCCTGGGTGGCTACGGAGTTGGGCAACAAGCCGGCACGTGCTCTGTACGAGGCGCTGGGTGGCGTACCTGACGAAGAGCATGCGGTGGTATACGTCTATCCGCTCAAACCGAAGGCCGGTCATGGGCACAACAACGGCGACGCCTAACCCCTCGCTCAACCGCCGACCCACTACGGCAGGCAACGTAAGGCTGATACGCGGCACTCGTGCTATTTTCGCGTACCAGCCTTACGCTGCCTGCCTCCGTGGTCGGCGTTAGCTCGAACGTTAGGCCGCACAAGCCACCGCCCGTTGGTATCGGAGGGCCTCTGAATGCAGAACCCGTTGTCCATCAAGCGCCCGCTGCGTGCACGCGAGGTCTCAGCCGAGGTCTGGTATGCCGGAACTGACCGTGAGATCCGCGGCCGAGCACTCTGCGATGTGGGAGGCAAGGCAAGGGTCGGTGTCGGCTTGATGGAGCTTCCTGCGGGCTCGAACACAAAACCAAGTCATTGGCACTCTCACGAAGAAGAGCACCTGTATGTCTTGGCTGGCTCAGCTGTTCTTCACCTGGGCGCGGAGCAGCACAAGCTGGAGAGCGGCTCCTATGTCTGCTTCCCCGCTGGCCAGACCGTTGGGCATCATCTTGAGAACCCAGGACCAGAGACGTTTGTCTACCTCATCGTTGGTGAACGAATCGCCGATGACAAAGTCACCTATCCGAGTGCGGCCTAACCCCTCGCTCAACACCCCGACCCGCTACGGCAGGCGCTGTAAGCCTGGCCTGAGCCACGGTAGCATCGTCTCAGTCCAGGCTTACAGCGCCTACCTCCGCGGTCGGGGTTAGCTCGAACGTTAGGCCTCAATGACCACCACCCAGCACTGGCTACTCAAGCCTCTGGCCGCGGTTGGCGCCCTCGCCCTTGTCGCCGGTGCGGTGGCATTCGCCTTCGCGAACTGGCCAGACCTTCCCGTTGTGGAAGTCCTGCAGAGGGTCGAATCACCG
>NZ_JBSYHW010000234.1:0-1055 GCF_056108345.1 Cyanobium sp. NIVA-CYA 375
ATGGTAAGAGACAATAAAAAGGGTGCTTGAAAGTAGAGAATTGGTTGTATCTCGACATCCGGCAAGGGGGCAAACCCTAGGATGAAAAAGACGATGGGAATGGCTTGAAAAAACAAGCGACTATTATACTGTGTAATCCAAGAATATGGAAAGAAAAATATTCGTTGGATGACTGTAAGGCCTCTTTTTTTAAGCATTAACCAAGCAACCTGGATGCCACCTCTGCCCCATCTTTTGCGTTGAATAAAGTATGAGCCCAACGACTCAGCTGCAAGGCCAATTGAGATCGGTTCTTCAAAAAAAATAGTTCGCCAACCGTGCGAACAAAGCGTGATGGTTAGCAGAATATCTTCAGTCACTGAATTTGTTGGAAAACCATCCATGGCCTGAAGAATGGTTCGACGATGTATCGAACATGATCCACAACAGAATGCAACACCCAAAGCATCTCTCCCTCGTGCGACTAAACGAAAGAAATAAGACTGCTCATCACTCCAAAAAGCAGCAATTCCAAGGTTGTGTTGTAAGGCATCTGGATTATAGAAGTTCTGGGGAGTTTGAATAGTAGCTATGCTTGGGTCATCAAATAATCCCGCAACTCGCCAGATTGCATTTCGATAGCAAACAAAATCAGCATCGAATATCATTACTAAATCAGCATTGCTATGATGAAGAGCGTTGTTGATATTACCTGCTTTTGCCCCCTTGTTATCGGAGCGAGACAGATATCGTGCTCCTGTCTGCTGGCAATATTGTTTCAGCCAGTCACGTCTACCGTCATCTAGAACCCATACATCAAAGGCGGGATAGTCAATTCTTAATGCACCCAGTATAGACTTTTCCAACACCTCCAGTCCTTCATTATAAGTTGTGATGAATATATCTACTGAGGGTATCGATTGATTCCCAAGGTCCAGCCAACGCTTTCGGAGTATGCTCTCGGCTTCATTCGCATCTGCTATGCGGCTTGAAAGCCATGTCACCGTGACGAGGAACAGTGCCACTTCGATAATAACTGCTAATTCGATAGTCAGTACCAACAACCACCATAGCCA
>NZ_JBSYHW010000235.1:0-1047 GCF_056108345.1 Cyanobium sp. NIVA-CYA 375
CCGCTCCACACATGCCGCCAATTGCCCTGCGGCAGATAGACCCTGTGCATCATTGCCCCCTGCTCGACCACCGGTGCCACCATCACGTCGGCACCATAGAGGAACTGGTCCTGAATGGTGAAGGTCTCGCGGTCCTGCGGATAGTGCAGGAACAGCGCTCGCTGCGCGGGCAGGCCGGTCGCCTGTGCCTCGGCCACCAGGTGCGCGACATAAGGCGCGAGCGCCGCGTGGACCTTGCTCCAGCGAACGAAGGCGGCGACCAGTTCGGGTGTCGAATCGATCTGCAGGTTGTCATCCGGCCGGTTGCCTTCATGCGTCCGCATCACCGGGCTGAACGCGCCGAGTTCGTACCACCGAAGCAGCAGTTCCTCGCTGCGGACGTTGTCGAACAGGCTGGTATATCCGCCCACATCCGAATGGCTGAAAGCATTGCCGACCAGCCCGGATGACAGCGCCGCGGTAAGCACCGTACCGATGCCGTCATGGCGGCTGAAGTCGACCGACTGGTCGCCTGCCCACAGCAGCGGGCAGTGCGCCTGGACCCCGGTGTGCCCGGCACGCATGAACCACAGCACATCGCCTTCCCGCCCACGCGAGGCAACCGCACGGCGGTTGACTTCGGCCCACCGGACCGGCCAGCGGTTGTGTTCCTGCATCGGGTCGCCATCGAACAGGCGCAGGTCGACCGGCAGGTATTCACCGAAGTCGGCCATCCAGCCATCGAGCCCGAAATCGAGCATCAGCTTGCCGATCACCTCTTCGGCGAACCAAGCGGCTGCGGCCGGATTGGTGAAATCGACCACCCCGGCATCGAATTCGCCGAAATCGACCAGGTAGGGCTCGTCGCTGTCGAGCCGCAGGGCAAGGAAGCCTTGCGCGGCCGCTTCGGGATAGAGCGGACCATCGACGGCCAGGTACGGGTTCACATAGCCGAGGAAGCGGATGCCGCGAGCCTTCAGGCCGGCAATCCGGGCGGGGAGAACGGGATAGCGCGCCGCGTTCCATTGCCAGTCCCAGAACAGCCGCCGTCCGAAGCTGGTCTGGCGG
>NZ_JBSYHW010000236.1:0-1039 GCF_056108345.1 Cyanobium sp. NIVA-CYA 375
TCCGCTCATGGCGCTACCCTTAATCAAGGCCGCCTGAATGGCAGCCAAGGAGTGACAACTTTCCTGAAAGTCACCGTTCCCGGGAATGAACAAGGCAGAAGAGCTGGCAACTAGTAACGTAAATGGCAAACCTAACCAAACACCTATCAGAAAAACCCCCAAAACAATGGCATCCTGGAGAAACGATAAAAGTCGCAATAAAGGAGATCGCCAAAAAGGTAAAACATAAGCAAGCTGATATTTAAACTCTTAGACACCAGTCAGAAGCATGGCATTCACAAAAAACTAAAAGGACGAGCTTGCGCTAGCATAGACCCAATGTGCTTGCAATGTGAAAACTTATGAAAGAAAATCAATTACTTTTGGACACCCTAATGGACATCATGCTTGCAAGATGGCAAACACTAAATAATGTCTCGACTCATGACTACAAAAAAGACGGCGCATCAACATCATCGCCTGCAATCTACCTCCTAAAAGCAGTAAGAAAAATTCACCGACCAGATGAGTTCTCCAAAGAAGTAGATGAGCTATACGAAATAGCGCCATTAGCTGCAAACCGATTAAATTTAGCCACTGAATACCTTAAGCAAATCCGTGGATATATCAGTAAGGGCAATATCAGCCTAGCTGCAGAGTTGGCCCAGAAACTTGCACAGTCTTTGATCTCCGTGGCCGACGGAGCAAACCAAGGGCTTAGCCTTGCCGATCGCTACACGTTGAAGACCCTGTGGCCAAATCTAATCAGAAGGCTAATACTTCAGAATAAAGTGCAAATATACTTGAGAGATGAGAAGCTCCCGAAGCAGATATGCATGATTTTAGGCATGCATCGCAGCGGCACTTCTGGCCTTGCAAACTTGCTTTGCGAGTACGGCTTTGGTCCGCCAAAAGATTTAATGAGCCCCGGAGAAGACAATCCTCGAGGTTATTGGGAATCCGATGGCATAACGATGCTTAATGTAAAGCTTTTATCATCTCTAGGCACGGACTCCATCGCCCGGGCGCCGGCGCCGCTGGCACTCTGATAAGTGCTCAC
>NZ_JBSYHW010000237.1:0-1025 GCF_056108345.1 Cyanobium sp. NIVA-CYA 375
GATCATGTCCGGCGCGAACCGGCCTTCATCCATCAGGCGACCGACCCTCAGGCTGCCTTGCAGGCCCAGCGCGATGTCGGTCAGCATGTCGGCCAGCTTTTTCTGGAAGAGCTGGGTCGCGGCGAGCGGGCGGCCGAACTGTTTGCGGTCGAGGCCATACTGGCGCGCGGCGGCCATGCAGAACTCTGCGGCGCCCAGCGCGCCCCAGCTGATCCCGTAGCGCGCGCGGTTGAGGCACCCGAACGGGCCCTTCAGCCCCTGCACTTCGGGCAGCAGGGCGTCGGCCCCGACCTTGACGTCTTCCATCACGATCATCCCGGTGGTCGAGGCGCGCAGGGATACCTTGCCCTTGATCTTGGGCGCCGAAAGGCCCGCCATGCCCTTTTCCAGCACGAACCCGCGAATACCGCCGCCATGGGCCTCGCTCTTGGCCCAGACCACGAACACGTCGGCGAACGGGGCATTGGAAATCCACGTCTTGGTGCCGTTGAGAATGTAACCATCGCCGTCCTTGCGGGCGACGGTCTTCATCCCCGCCGGGTCAGACCCGGCGTCGGGCTCGGTCAGGCCGAAGCAGCCGATCAGCTGGCCGCTGGCAAGCCCGGGCAGGTACTTGCGGCGCTGTTCCTCCGACCCGTAAGCGAAGATCGGGTACATCACGAGACTGGACTGGACCGAGGCCATCGAGCGGTAGCCGGAATCGACCCGCTCGATCTCGCGCGCGATCAGGCCGTAGGCGACATAGCTTGCACCGGCGCCGCCATATTCGACCGGGATCGTCGCGCCGAGCAGACCGGCCTGCCCGAACAGCGGAAACAGCTCGGGTGCGTCGGCTTCGTCCCTGAAAGCCTGCTGCACCCGCGGCTGCAGTTCGCTCTGGGCAAACCCGTGCGCGGCATCGCGGATCATCCGCTCGTCTTCGGTCAGCTGGGTTTCGAGGTCGAACGGGTCTTCCCAATTGAACGGAACCATGCCTGCCACAAGTTTCTCCTGTAACTACTTTCGGCTCGCCTTTGCAGGCTTGC
>NZ_JBSYHW010000238.1:0-1022 GCF_056108345.1 Cyanobium sp. NIVA-CYA 375
CCGGGCGCGGCGGGCATTGCGGCTTCGGCGCGGTGACCAGGCCGTGAGTCGCGAAATGGACGATCCTGTAGTCCTTGAGATCGGACTTCTGCTTGATCGCATCGTCGGTGAAATCGGCTTTCGAGATGACCTCGCTGGCCCCGGATTCGATCCCGCCGAAACGCGACGCAGCGGCATAGAGTTCTTCCGAGGAAATCGGGTTAGCCCAGACCGAGGGTGACCATTGGCAATCATCCCCACTCGCGAGCGCCGCGGGCATGCCGCTGCCCTGCTCCGCTCCACCGATCGGCGCATTCTCGCCGAGCCCAAGGTAGGATTTCTCTGCTCCTGACTTCTTCGCGGCGCGGACATCGCGGAATGCGGCAGGCGAAACCGAGGTGCTGATCTCGGCGGTGCGACCGAGCCAGGCCGTGCCGCGGAAGTCGTACTCGTCTCCACCCTTGGCGAGGTTCTCGTTGTACCGCTCGACACTGGCGTCATCGGTCACCAGCAGGTTCATCGGCAGACGCAGAAGCGCGCCATCGGGCTCGAAGATGATGTGCTTCAGCTCCGGAAGCTTGCTCCCGACCGGACCGAACAGCTTGCTGTAAAGCTCGCGCGACTTGGCGATCTCGAACGGGTAGGTCAGGATTTCCCCGCCCTCGTTGATCGCGATACTCGCGCGCAACTCATCGACTGTCTTTTCGAGCTCATCAGGGGAAATCGACGCCCGATAGGCGGTTGCCTCGCCCCTGGTCGCATAGACCACATAAGATTCCCGGTCGAGGTTGACCACCTTGATGTAGGCTTCGCCGTCGCGCAGTATGCCCTGCAGGTCGGCAAGCGTCACTGCCCCTTCCGAAACGGCCCGGAAGCGCGGGTATTCCGCCAGCTTCTGCTGCAGCTCGGCCTGCTCCCTTTCAAGCTGCTCGAGCCGCTGGGTCCGCTCTGCCAGCAACGCGGCTGCATCGGGAGCGAGCTGCGCGCCGGTCTGCATCTCCAGGATCGAACCGCGCAAGCGCTCGATCGCCCGCCCGATGTTG
>NZ_JBSYHW010000239.1:0-1016 GCF_056108345.1 Cyanobium sp. NIVA-CYA 375
GGAGGCTGAAATGCGGGCATTGCTGCGCAAGGCCGAGATCATCGACGCTCAGGAGGACGGCCAATACGGCAAGGGCAGGCGAGGAGACGAGGAGGGCCTCGCCTGCAATGTTGTTGCTCAACGCCTTGGCCTTCCGTCCAGCAGCCTGGCCCGCTGGCTGCGGCAGAGCCGTTTTGACCAGGGCTCTACCAGTCCCCGGGACCAGTGTCTGCACACCAGCGAGTCGCGGACTGAGCTCAACCGGCTCCGCAAGGAAAACCGGGAGCTCAGGAGGGAGAAGGATTTTTTTCGGCTGGCGGCGGCACACTTTGCCAAAGAGCAGTTGTCGCCGAAAGGTTTCGCTTGATAGCTGAGCTTTCAGGTCGTCACCCCGTCTCATGGTTGTGCCATCAGTTGGATGTGGCCCGCAGTGGTTTCTACGCCTGGCAGCAGCGGCAGGAGGTGCCGGGACCACTGGCGGCGGAGAACGCCGTGATCAGCGTCGAGATCGAGGCGGTATTCCAGGAGCAACGCGGCTTCTACGGCTCCCCACGGATCGATCAGGAGCTGCGTGCGCAGGCCGCCAGGTCGGTCGCCATCGTGTCGCCAGAAACTTCTCGCGGACGGTCTGCCTCTTGACGGTCTTCTGCTTGTAGTCAGACAAACCGAGCTGCTTGCTCCTCGTCAATCAAGTCCTGGCGTGCGATACCGGCACCATTTGCGCGCGGACTGCTCACGTTTTCCAGATTCTCCTTATCTCAATACAGCTCACAAAGATCCGTCTCTTGTAAATTTATGCAACCAATAGTGCCCTCTGCTTCCTCCCCCTGTTGTACATTCTATAAGTTTATTCTCTGTAGAGGAAGGTCCTTGAATTGGTTTTGCGCTGGAGGCCGACATGGCTTTCTCGTTCTACTTGTGGTCGCGAGTGTTAGCAGCCCGGCCTCCTCCTCGCCGCGGTATAATTACGAGCAAAATCGTTTTTTGCAATATGTTAAGAATGGCTATGAAGCTAACAGCATGCTTAATGATCTCCA
>NZ_JBSYHW010000240.1:0-1000 GCF_056108345.1 Cyanobium sp. NIVA-CYA 375
ATGATTACTTGCGTGTGAATCTGCGGACCGAGCATGGCGCGCAAGATTTAAGATCGCGTGTCGCGCGTGTGAAAAGGCCTTAACCATCCCGAATAACGTGATTTTATCGGGGGTGTGAAAGCTTGATCCCATGTCCGGGGTCCAACCGTCCCATCATCTGGATTTGCGCCGCGTTCTGACCGCAGCCCTGCTGGTCGGGGCGCTGGTGCTTGGCGGTGCCATGGGGCTGTTCGCCTATGCGTCGCGCACGGTGGACCGGGTGCAGCAGGAAAACGAGGTCGCCCTGGCCGGGCTGCGCCTGGAGCGCATGCAGGAAAAGACGCTGGAGGATGTGCAATCCTCGGCCATCTGGAACGATGCCGTTGCAGGTTTTGGTCGCGCGGATCTGGGATGGATACAGGAGAATTTCGGCGACTACTATGCTGATTATATGGGCCATGACGTGACCCTGGCCTTTGATTCCGGCGGGCGAATGATCCTGGCCTCGCGCGAGAGCGAGCCTGTGGCCGCGGCGGTCGAGGCAGAGCTGACCCGGGCGGTCCTGCCGCTGGTGCAGGCGCTGCAGGCCCGCAACCCTGGTGGCTTTGGCTTTGATGCAGCCCGGCACCGGACGGGGGTCGAGCGTGTGGGTGATGCGACCTATCTGCTGGCGGTGTCGACCGTGGTGCCGGAAGACGACTCGGTGGCGCGCGCCGAACGGGATCCTGTGATCGTCTCGGCCCGCAATATCACGGCGGTGGTCAACAGCCTGTCGGCCGATCTGGCGCTGACCGACCCTGTGTTTACCACCGCGGCGGGTGCCGGTCAGGCGGGCCTGCCGGTCGTGGACAGCGCGGGGCGGACGCTCGGTATGCTGGCCTGGACCCCCGGTCGACCCGGTGCGCGGGTGCTGGCCCAGGCCGCGCCGCTGTTCGTCGGTCTGGTCAGGGCGCTGATCGGGGCCGCCGGGGTGCTCTGGGTGCTGCTGAACCGGAGCGCGCGCCAGATGGAGCGCACCCGG